>CAMKTV010000008.1 GCA_946415785.1 uncultured Solobacterium sp. | reverse complement strand
AAGATTCTTTTATTCTGATCACGCAAAACAAATAGACAAAAATGATTTAACATCGATATCATTTGATGTTAATGAAGGATTAGAGAGCATTAAACAACAATTTGGCGATTCACAATATGGAAAAAACAAATATTCAAAAAGCGCAATGTTTTGGATTGGCTATATGTATCGATATATATCTTACACTAGGTGTGTAACCACCAGATTTGTGATGAGAACTTTTTCATATAAACAATTAAATGATGTTTATTATTCGTTTCATACTCAAGATGCTGAATGGTGTGTAAATAGTTTATTAGAAATGAATAATCTAGATGAAGATTATTTTGATTGTAATAAAAGATTAAAACAGATAATTGTCAAAAATAATAACAGTTAATTAGCCCATGTTGAATTATAGAATTATTTAGTTTAAAATTATCTTGTTAAGTTTATAAGAAATATCATGGAGGAAAAATGATAGAAGATAATGCCGATGTTTATAATGGCATAAACTATGATGCCGCTAAGGATACTTTAGTTTACGCACTAGGAGGCTTAGGTGAAATCGGAAAAAACATGTACTGTTTTGAACAAGATGATGAAATCATCATTGTTGATGCCGGTGTTAAGTTTCCTGATGACGATTTATTAGGTGTTGACTATGTTATCCCTGATTACACACATCTAATCAAGAACCAACATAAAATTACAGCTTTGATTGTTACTCATGGACATGAAGACCATATAGGTGGCATCCCTTTCTTATTGATGGCTTGCCCTATCAGAAAGATTTATGCTCCACGTTTTGCGAAAGCTTTAATTGAAAAGAAATTAGCTGAAAGAAAAAGAATTAATAATCCTGAAATAATTGAAATCAATGGTGATTCAAGAATCAATACAAAATATTTTACTGTTGGTTTCTTTAATACTGTTCACTCAATTCCCGATTCATTAGGCGTATTAATCACAACTCCTAATGGCAGAATTGTTGAAACTGGTGACTTTAAATTTGATTTAACACCTATTGGCACAAATGCTGATTATCAAAAGATGGCCTATATAGGCGCAACAGGTGTAACTTTATTGATGTCTGATTCTACTAACTCAGAAGTTGATGGTTTTTCTATTTCTGAAAAACAAGTTGCTCAATCAATATTAGATATTATTAAAAAGACTAGTGGTCGTTTAATTGTTTCTACTTTCGCTTCAAATGTCCATCGTCTATCGCAGATTATTAAAGCTGCTCAGATATGTAATCGTAAAGTTTTAATACTAGGACGTTCAATGGAAAATGTTGTTGAGATAGGTAAACAATTAAAGACTATTGATGTTCCTGAAGAAACATTTATATCTGCCGAATTAGTGGATGCCTATCCACCAAATGAATTATGTATTATCTGTACAGGTTCACAGGGTGAAACTCTGGCAGCTTTAAGCAGAATCGCCAATGGTACTCATAAGAATATCAAGATTATGCCAGGTGACAGTATCGTCTTATCAAGTAATCCAATTCCTGGTAATGCTTTAAATGTTTCGGACATCGTCAATCAGTTGGTTAGAAATGGTGCTCGTGTTATGGAAAACGCAACTTTCCAATCTTTACATACTACAGGACACGCTTCTAAGGAAGAACAGAAACTGATGTTGCAGTTAATCAAACCAAAATATTTCATGCCTGTCCATGGTGAATATAAGATGTTAAAAGTTCATGCCCATACAGCTGTTGAAACTGGCGTTGAAGAAGATAAATGTTTCATTTGTTCAAATGGTGACGCCTTAATATTAAGAAATGAAGAAGTATTTAGATCTAATACCAGAATTCAAACTGATGAAATCTATGTTGAAGGAAGAGATATATCTGGCTTATCAACTTCAGTTCTAAAAGATCGCCAGGCTTTAGCTGATAATGGTATGGTAGCCGTTGTTGTATGCATTGATTCAAGAATTAATAAAGTATTATGTAAACCAGGTATTGTCTCAAGAGGGTTTATCTATATCAAAGATAATCAGGCATTAATCAAGGAAGCAGAAAACTTGGTATATGAATCATTAAAAGAAATGATGAAAAGAAAAGTTACCTTCAATGATTTAAAGAACTGTATCAAGAATACCTTGGAACCATTCTTATACAATAAGACAAATAGAAACCCAATTGTCATTCCTGTTATCTTAAATAATGTGGAAGTTGTGAAAAAACGTTATCAATAATAAAAAAGGCTTGCGCCTTTTTATTTTATACTAATGATTTTCATCATATTGGCAGAACCTTCACCTGTTGGATATCCTGCCGATAAGATTATTAATTCTCCTGGTTTATAACCATATTTTTTACATATTGCACTGGCAATTTCATCATCGTTGGTCATATCATTTTCAATTTGAGAAATGATAGGCACAACGCCCCAATAATCTTACAGATTATGTTGTGTTTCTTTAGTGAAAGTTATCGCATATATTGGACAAATAGGACGATATCTAGAAATAACACGTGCTGTTGTACCACCTTGAGTGAAGACAACAATCGCTGATATTGGTAAAGATAAAGAAGCATCAGATATTGCTAAACCAATTGCATCTTGAATTGAATTTCTTGAGAATTGTTTTAACCAGTCAATATGTTCACGATAGTCAAAGGCTTCTTCAGCACTCTTGACAATGGCAGCCATTGTCTTAACAGCTTCTATAGGATATTTTCCGGCAGCACTTTCTCCTGAAAGCATAACACAATCACAGCCATCTAAAACCGCATTGGCAACATCGGCAGCTTCTGCTCTGGTACAGCGAGGATTAGAAATCATTGATTCTAACATCTGGGTTGCGGTGATTACGGGCTTACCATATTCATTGGCTTTTTTAATCATGACTTTCTGGTAAATTGGTACTTTCTCTGTCGCAACTTCTACGCCTAGATCCCCTCTTGCGACCATCACGCCATCAGCTACTGATAAGATTTCTTCAATATTGTCATAGCCTTCCTGATTTTCGATTTTAGCGATGATGTTGATTTTAGGTTTTTTCATTTCTCTGATAATTTTCTTGATTCCTAAAATATCTTCAGCTCTTCTTGTGAAAGATGCAGCGATAAAATTGACATCATTTTCGCAACCAAAGCGAATATCGCTATCATCATTTTCAGAAATAAATGGCATTGATAATTTAACACCAGGTATATTACAACCCTTCTTACTTGATAATTGGCCATCAACTAAAACTTCACATTTTAATTCTTCGCCATTATTCTCAAGTATTCTTAATTGTTGTTTACCATCATTAATAAGAATTAAATCATCTTTCTTAACATCATCAAACACTTCTTTACATGCTAAATGGAAGCGTTCATGAGTACCCATGATCTTTTCTTTACAGATATAGACGATTTCACCTTTTTGATAATCTTCATGTCCATTAATAAATTCACCAAGTCTTATTTCTGGTCCTTTAGTATCTAATAAAATAGCGATATTTAGACCATTTTCTTTTTCAACTTTTCGAATTAGTTCAATTGTTTCTTTATGGCTTTCATGAGTTCCATGAGAAAAATTAAGACGGGCAATGTCCATTCCCTCTTTTGCCAGTTTTAAAATGGTATCGTAATCATTACTGGCTGGGCCAATTGTACAAATTATTTTTGTCTGTTTTTGAAACATTATACTAGCCTTTCAAATAAACGATAGAAGCCTTTCTTATTTTCTCTTGGTTTATTTAATGCTTCATCGATTGGTGTAGAAACGATGGAATTGTTTTTAATACCGACACAGTGTCCACCAATACCTTCCAATATCAAATCAACAGCCTTTTCACCAAGTCTTGATGCTAATACACGATCACTAGGAGTTGGTGCACCACCTCTTTGAATATGGCCTAAAACGGTTACTCTGCTTGCGAAGCCAGTCTTGCTGCTGATCTTTGAAGATAAAGAATTGATGTTTACAATCTTTTCTGAAACAATGACAATCGCATGATTCTTTCCAGATTTTTCTAGGTAGGCTAATTTTTCAATTACTGTATCTTCATCTAGACCTGTTTCTGGTGTAATCAATATTTCTGCACCAGTTGATAGACCAGAATAAATAGCCAAGTCACCACAATGGTTACCCATTACTTCAACAATTGAGCAGCGGTGATGAGATGCACTAGTATCTCTTAATTTATCGACACAATCAACAATTGTATTTAAGGCTGTATCAAAGCCAATAGTGAAATCAGTTCCTGGAATATCATTATCAATAGTGCCAGGAATGCCAATACAGTTGATGCCATGTTTTGTAAGTGCTAAAGCACCACGATAACTGCCATCACCACCAATTACACATAAGGCATCAATTTCATTCTTATTTAATATTTCACAAGCTTTTAATAATACTTCTTCATTAGCGAATTCAGGCAATCTAGCACTACCTAAAATCGTGCCACCTTTACTTAATAAATTAGATACACTTGATCTGTTTAATTCGATAAAGCGTTCTTCAATTAATCCTTTATAACCATCTAAAATACCAATTACTTGAATGCCATTTGACAGTGCTGTTCTTACCACTGATCTGATAGCTGCATTCATGCCTGGTGCATCACCACCAGAAGTTAAAACACCAATTTTTCTTATCATAACTACCCCCTGCGTTTGTTTGGACCTTGTAAGACAAAATCATCACTTAAGATATCTATTCTTTCAAGCAATCTGCTTGCTTTTATGGTTGATGCGTTATCGTTCTTATCAAAGATGTAATGTTTAAGTAAGGCATCTTTACTTAGATTTGATGTAAAGAATGTACATAATTTATTTTCCATTCGATAATCTAAAATATTAAATAACAGATCATCTCTTGCATAAGATGTCACTGATTCAGAGCCAATATCATCTAAAAATAGATATTTAACTCTTTTAATATTTTCAATTGTTTCTTCATATTCTTCATTATCAATCGCAATTAATTTACGCATTTCATTGATGAAATAATTTGCTTTGATAAAGGCTACTTTTTCACCCTTTCTAACTAAAGAATTAGCTAAGGCAATACATACATAAGTCTTCCCTACACCTAAATCACCATAGATGTATAAACCTTTATTCCTATGTCCATCTAATACTTCATAACATAATAATGATAAATTAGCGATACAGTCATTATCGATATCAACATTTTCTAAATAGACATCATAATAATTTTCAGGAATATCACTTCTTACAAATGCATTGATGGTCTTTTCTCTTTCCATCTTTTCTAATAAATATGGGCAATAAGAAATCGTGTTATAAACTTCACCATCATATTCTAAATTAATCTTTTGCCCAATTTCTATCTGACTGCATGTATATAAACCTTCACATTTATTACATTTTAATAAAGAATCATGGCATTCTTTAAAGACATAATATTTTTCTAAAAGAATATTTTTAGAAAGATTATTCTTTTCAATGAATTCTTTAATGTAAGGATTATTTAGCATTTCAACAGCTTTTTCTTGTTTATTGATCACTTTGATTTCTCCTTTCCATTAAAGCTTTTCTCATCTCTTCAGTAAATTCAGGATTTTTACTATCATCATATTTTTGTTTAACTTCACTTTGTTTAGAAGGCTTCTCATAACGATCTAAACGATTGATAGCGTCTCTAGCATTTTCGATATTATTTCGATGCAAATCAGAAGCAATTGGATATAAATATTTTTCTAATAGACGATTGTCGCAATTTCTTAAACCATGTTCAACTAAAACATTGATTACACTTGGTTTCAATTTATAATCATTAGATAAACTATAAAGAATCTTTTTATCATATGGAGATAATTCTTTGCCTTCTTGTTTGTTCATTAAGAATGTTAAACAAGGAACATCATACATGCCATTTTCAATGCGCTTATATTCTGGAATAGCACTTTGACATTTATATCTTAATAGTTTTAAATCTAAACCTGTTTCACCGACTTTATATGCTTCAGAAATAAACAAACGCATCTTATCATAAGAAATGTTATATAAATCAGCTAATTTAGCTATCTCACTTAGATTTTCATAAGTGCGGTATTTTAATGGGAACAGATTATCTGACATATCTTTTAAGAAAACATTGACATCAAATAGTGTATTGAAGTTATATGATTTTTTATTATTATTCTTCAAGAAGCTTTCTTCCTCTGGCCCCCAGGCACTTAATTCCTGTGGATTATATTTGGCACTTACATCTTCAAAATCATCGTGACTATTAAAGAATCTTATTTCACTAATTAATGATTGATAATATTGGCCACTGGTCTTAAGAATAAAATTCCTTACAAATAAATCATCTTTAATAAATTCTTTCACATTTAAAGGATTATTTAAGATAAAGATATATGCATCTTCATTTTTCTTTTTTAATGTTTTTAATAGACGATATTCATTTAATTTAGTTAAACTTTTCTCAAAAGAATCAATCGAAATATTAAGAATATTTAATAGATTATTTAATTCTTCGAAAGATGGACGATTACCTCTAATTGCTAAATATTCATATAGATATAAGGCGTCACTTCCAATAAGCGGGTTATAGAAAAGAATCAAGGCCTTATAATGTTCCTTACTCATATCGACATTTGATTCAACTTTAAATAAATTCTTACCCAACATATTTCTTTAACCACTTATCAATTTTACGATGCAGCTGTCTTAAATTACCATTATTATATATTATTTCTTCAGCTCTTTTTATCTTATCTTCAATAGACATTTGTTTATTTAATCTGCTTACAGCTTCTTCCTTACTATAGCCCTTTTTCATGAGTCTTTTGATGATTTTCTTTTCATCGGCAACAATCAATAGATGATGGTCAAAATGACTTTCTAAGTCTTTTTCAAATAATAAAGGCACTTCCGCAATAAACAGTTCTTCTTGATTAGCTAATGACAACATCTTTTCAATAATAAGAGGATGTAAGATATTCTCTAATATTTCTTTTGATTTATCATCATTAAAAATTATATTCGCTAATAGTTTTTTATCTAATTTATTATCTATAAAACAATCAGGAAAATATTCTTTTATATTATTTAATACATTTTCATCATTTAATAAATAGGCATTATATTCATCACAATCAAAAACCTTAAAGCCTAAATCTTTAAGATATTCTTTAACACTGCTTTTGCCTGAACCAATAGAACCCGTTATAGCGATTTTCATATTTTTTGACATTTTGGACAATAATAGGTGCCCCTGCCTCCAATTCTAGTTTTTAAAATTTCATTATTACATCTTTTACATTTTTCTATCGTATGACAATTAAGCTTTAGCTGAAAGCGACCAGTAACACCTAAAGAAGATGTATAAGATCTGATTGTTGTACCACCAGCTTTGATGGCTTTATTTAATATAACTCTTGAAGAAGATATTAATGTTTTAATTTCTTCATCATTTATTTTATTGGCACTTCTATTTGGATTTACTTTCATTGCCCATAATATTTCATCCGCATAGATATTTCCTATTCCTGCCACAAAGCTCTGGTCTAAAAGAACTTCTTTGATTGGCTTTTTAATATTCTTTAAATATTCTTTACAATATTTAAGATTAAAGTCTTTAGAGAATGGTTCTGGTCCTAAATCTTTAAAGACATCATAATCAGCTTTTTTATCCATGATTTCCATGCGCCCAAATTTACGCACATCATGATAGACAAGTTTCTTTTTATTATCTAAATAAAATACCACATGACTGTGCTTATCAATTTTTTCACCATAATCAAATAGATAAAACTTGCCTTCCATCCTTAAATGAGAAATCAGTGCTATATCATCCATTATGAAAATTAAGTATTTTCCTCTTCTTTTAAATTCTCTAAAATGTTGAGATAGAAGTTTTTTCTTAAAGTTTCTTTTATTAGAAACAATTGGCTCATATAAGACTTCAATATCTAATATCTTAGTGTCTTTTATTTGTGTTTCAAGTGTCCTTAAAACAGTTTCAACTTCAGGTAGTTCTGGCATTATTTCGCCTCGTACCAATCAGTTCCCACAGAAAGTGAGACATCAAGATTGGCTTTCATATTATAGGCATTCTTCATACATTCTTTGACAAGTTCAATCATTGTTTCTTCTTCATCTTTATAGACATCAAAAATTAATTCATCATGAACTTGAAGAATCAGTTTAGATTTTAATTTTCTTTCTTTTATTTCACGAGCCACTTTTATCATTGCAATCTTGATTAAATCAGCAGCTGAACCCTGAACTGTAGAATTCATGGCCGCTCTTTTTCCAAATTCTCTGATTGTCCATTTACTATCATTGATTTCATCTATATAGCGACGTCTGTTAAGTATTGTCTTAACATAGCCATTTTCCTGACAGAAAGATATCTGTTCATCAAGATATTTTTTAATATTTGGATAGTTTTTAAAATAATCATCAATAAATTTTTTAGATTCAGTAAACGATAATCCAGTCTGATTAGCTAAACCAAAATCACTGATGCCATAGACTACACCAAAGTTGATTGCCTTGGCATGTCTTCTTATTAATGGTGTAACTTTATCTTCTTCAATGTCAAAAATATCCATAGCAGTTTTTGTATGAATATCAATTCCCTTATTGAACGCTTCAATCATCTTTTCTTCATTAGAAAGACTTGCTAAAACTCTTAGTTCAACCTGTGAATAATCACTTGAAAGAATAAGATTGCCTGGTCTTGGTTTAAAGGCTTTTCTTATTTCTCTGCTTTCATCATCACGGATGCTTACGTTCTGTAGATTTGGATCAGAACTTGAAAGTCTTCCTGTTGCGGTACCGGTTTGTGAGAAGATTGTATGAATCTTGCCATCCTTTCTGATGTAATGTTTTAAGCCTTCCGCATAGGTTGAATATAATTTTGAATATTTGCGATATTCTAAAATCTTCCCGATAATTGGATGATAATCTAACAGTTTATTTAAGACATCTGCATTGGTGCTGCCTTTTTTTAAATCTGGCAAATCTAAGTCTTTATATAAGACATCTTTTAACTGATTAGGTGAATTAATATTAAATTTCTTGCCTGATAATTCATAGATCTCTTTTTCTAAGATCTGCATTTTATCTAATGTCTGATCGGCTATTTTATTTAATTCTTCTTGATCACAGATGATGCCTTCTTTTTCCATATCATATAAGACATAAACTAATGGCAGTTCTATTTCTTCATATAATTCTAACAGCTGATCTTCTTTGAGTTTTAAAACAGCTTTTTCATATATCTTATATAGACATGAACATACTTCATATGTATAAGCCATCACTTCTATTTCATCAAAAGGTTTTGGTTTTTTATCAGTTCCAAAGACATCTTTTAAAGTTCTTGATAAATAGATGCCATATTCATGAGCGATATATGGTAATTCATTGTGATTATTATTAATGAGAAAACACATCAGTAATAAATCATCAGTATTAGTACCTATACTTAATTCATGATATGCCAACTGATGTTTAATGTCTTTTAAGCCATAGACAATTTTATGATTATCACTGGCTAAGAAATTAACTGCTTCTTCATCCTGTTTAAAATCTTCAATATCAATATATTCCATTTCCTGGCCATTATTAAAACATAGACCAAATAAAGATCTTTCATAATAAGAAAAATCATCAGATACAAAATATACCAATGGATCTTTAAATAAAGATGGTGAAATCTTTGAAACCTTTTTACCATTTGTATTAACAGCTTTTTTTGTATAGGTTTCATCTTTAATTAAAGATTTCATTTCATATTTATCAAAGAATTCGTTCTTAGCTTTTTCATTGATATCTAATTTGATATCTTCTAATTCGATTGGTACATCACCGTTTGTGACAATTGTAGCCAATTTCTTTGATAAGAAACATGAATCTTTATCAGCGATTAATTTATCTTTAAGTTTACCTTTTATTTCTTCAATATGTTCATAGATTCCTTCACATGTATCATATTTTTGTAATAAGGAAACAGCTGTCTTATCACCGATACCTGCAACGCCTTTAATATTATCTGACTTATCACCTGCCAGTCCTTTATAATCAATTATCTGGTATGGCTTTAAGCCCATATCTTCAAATAAGGCTTTTTCATCAATAACACTTAATTCACTCATTCCTTTTTTCATACAATAGACTTTAGTTGTGTCATCAATTAATTGAAATAAGTCATGGTCACTTGAAAAAATACAGGTATCAATATCAAATTTCTTCGCTAATGTTCCAATGATGTCATCTGCTTCTATCTCATCATATTCTAAATATTTGATATTATAGGCATCTAACATTTCTCTAACTATCTTAAACTGTTCAACAAGTTCTACTGGTGTTTCTTTTCTTCCTGCCTTATAATCAGGAGTCATCTGATGTCTAAATGTTGCCTTCCCTTTATCAAAGGCAACGCAACAATAATCTGGTTCAACCATCTTTAGGGCTTTATTTAACATATTCGCAAATGCATAGACAGCATTTGTATATGCACCAAAAGATGTTTTCATCATATTGCCATAACTTGTCGCATAAAAGGCTCTGAATAAAACAGAGTTACCATCAACTAATAAAATCTTCATATTAATTCTCTTCCTCAGCTGTTTGATTAGTCTTTGTTGCAATGTTTTCTAAAATAGCCAAGTTTTCATACATCAGAGTTAAATAATCTTTATTGTCAGTCTGTTGAGTAATTGTTAAAGATGATAGATTAGAAAGATTAATTCTCTTTAGTCCTAATTCTTCTTCTAATGATAAGAATAGAGAAAGCATGTCTGTTGACATGTTTGGTTCATATGTAATATAGCTCACACCATCATTCTTTATTTTTTCTTTAATAATTTCTAATTGAGAATCAGTAGGCAAAGCACCATATCTTGATAGACATACTGGATATACTTCAAAACCATAAGCTTTTTGCCATGAGCCAAATGAAGGTGTCATAGACACAAATTTAATTGACTTGCCTTCTTTTTGAATATTACTAGCTAGATTCTGATATGCTGCATCAAGAGCAATCAGATCACTTTCTAGAGTTTCATAGTTGGCCTTAAAATAGCTGGCTGCTTCAGCATAATTGCTAGATAGATTGTTATAGACGCTCTTTGCCATTGAAAGCATGCCAATAGGGTCTAGCCATAAGAATAAATCATCTTTATATGAATTGGCATATTCAAAAGCTTCACCTTCATAATAATCAGCTTCAATAAAACTGATGCTGTCATTAATATAAATTGGTGTATAGCGTTTAAAGGCATATATTGAGTTATTAGAGAGGTCAATTCTTGTAGCCCCTGAATTATTAATCTCTTTGTCAAATACGTCTAAATAAGGCTCTAAACCGTTAAGATAATAAAAATATATCGCATCATTTAAAATTTCCTTATAATTTTCAACTAAATTGGCGCTTTGAACAGAAGTATTTGTCTGAACAGAGATGGTGCTAATACGATTCCCACCAATTCTATTCAATAAATAGCCAATAGGATATATAGTATATACTTGATATGATCTAATTACATTGTCGCTTCCACTACATGCGCATAGTAATAAAATCATTAACACAATAATTGTTTTCTTTATGAACTTCATATTAAAATTATACAACAAACTAGCACCTACTTTGATAGTTTAATATAGTAAATTTCCTGGCCTAAATCCTTAAATTTCTGTTCATAGGCCGTCAAAGGCTCATCTCTTTTTAGATGATGATAATCATAATCTATTTCAACAGTTTTTAAGTCAACTTCTTTAAAATATTCTAAAGAATCTATAAAGAATTCTTTATTATCTGTTTTAAATATTATTAGTCCCTCATCTTTTAATACTTTCTTATATTTTTCTAAAAATGTCGGATAAGTTAATCTTCTTTTGTGATGTCCTTTTTTAGGCCAAGGATCAGAAAAATAAAGGTATATACGATCAATACTTTTTTCATCAAAATATTCACTTAACAAGTCAGCATTTAATAAAGCAATTTTTAAATTATTTAACTTTAATTCTTGAGCTTTTTTAATTGCCCTAGCAACACATGTTTCATCCTTCTCTAAGCCAATATAAAAGATGTCAGGATTAATCAAAGCACTTTCACATATAAAATCACCCATACCCATTCCAATCTCCAAATACAGGGTTTTATGAGCCTTAATCTCTTTAAAATCTTTTAACAGATATTCTTTTTCTTCATCTAAAAATGGTCTTACCCATTTTTTCTTTCTCATTCTCATAATCTTATTATAATTTATCCCTATTTGTTTTAAATCTTACTTTTATTTCATAGACAATATCTTTAAAATTGATGATTAATAATACTATAAATAACACCAGGATAGCTATAGAAAAAGAAAAGGCAATCCAGTTATCAATTGGAAATCTTATTGAATAAGGAATAAAAGCTATAGCGAACAAACCTAAAATAAAGATTGATAGATAATGACGATCTCTTTTATCTCTTAAAGATAAGAAAAGAATAAACATAATTAATAAATAGCCAAATAAAACAATAGGAATAACTGTCTTTGCCCAGCCTGAATAAAGGAAATAATCAATCAGTAATAATAAGATAATCAGATAAAATGTTATTCTTGTGGCATGAGAAAAGATTGAGAATTCAACAATCTTAAGCGAAAATAATAAACGCCACAAACTTATAATTGACCACACGACAATTACCGACCAGGCCTTACCACCAACAGAGAGATTAACAATGACGCAAGCCAAAATGGCTACTATAAAAACAATGCCCATTATAAATCTTAATTTATGATAGAAATTCCCCTGTCTTTCAGGAATAGGATAGATATTCTTAAGCCTCATAATCGACACTTCCTTCGACTTTAAATTTTAAGCCATCTTTTTTAAATAATTCATTGATTTTATTTTCAAATGTATCATCATCACTGTTCTTGACGATAGTAAAAACAACTGATTTATTAATTGTAGCCATTGTAGCAGTAGCTCTATTAGGAGAACCTGGTGATAATAAGAAATACATTTTATCTATTTCTTCTTTTAGCTTTTTAGGCATATCAATATTACCTAAATTAGATAAAGATAAGCCAATCATAGAATTCGCAAAGCTTCCATAAACCAGCTGTAAGACAATGTTCTTTAGAAATCTTGGCACAAGAGACAATGAATTAATTAACTTACCTGTTGTTTCCATCATCTTACCCATATTTTCTAATGAGCCTTTTTCTTTTATCTGTTTACCAATTTCCTTAATCAAATCTTCTTTATTTGAAATATCTTTTACATTGACAGACGCATTAAAATACATTGAATAATTTCTTAATGTCTTACTCTTATTGAATTTACGCATATTCACTGGTATCTGAATATTAAATGGCCCTTCTTTTTTCTTAATACAAGGTTTGGCAGCTAAAAACATCAAAGCACAGATATAAGTTGTAACTGTGCAATTATATTTTTTAGTTATCTTTTTTAATTCATCAACATTTAAGACAAAATGAATGATTTTAGACATTGGTGCTTTAATTCTTTTTCCTTTTAACTGTAAGGATCTGCCATCCACAAAGGTATTAAAGTCACCATTCCCTTTGGCGTTTTTAAATTCATTGACAAGCTCTGCTTCATCAATTGTTCCATTTATATCTAAAATGCCATTTTCAATTGGTATCAATGTGCCAATTAATCTAAAGTATTCTCTTAATAAGGTTTTTAAAAAGATTAATCCACCGTTGCCATCAGTTAAGACATGGAAGAACTCAATTGATATTCTACTTTTAAAATAAAATACTCTAAAAGAACGATAGGTCCTTGATAGTCTAGATATCGGCTTACAAGGAATATCTTTTTCTTCTTCAATCTGAATCGGTTTATTATTTGTTTCTAGATAGTTCCAAAAAAAACCATTTTTAACAGTACACGCAAAACCTGGAAAACGTTTGATAGTAATATCTAAAGCAATCTGTAGTAATTCAGGAATGATATTCTTTTTTAATTTAGCAGATAATCTAAACATCGGCATTTCATGTTGTCGCATTCCTAAAGGATAAACAATAGCAGCGTTATCAAGTTCAAGATATCTTCTTTCATTTTCATAATAAAAACTACCTAGATCATTTAAATCTAATAACCTGATAATCTTGTTTATACTGTAATTCTTATTTTCCAGATATTCAAAAGCTTTTAGATAATCATTTATTAATTGCTTTCTAAATGCAGGTGGTAATTTAATTGATGCATCTAATTCATCAAAAAAATTATCGACTTTTTTTATATCCGAATTATTAAGACCAACTTTTAATTTTTCTTTTTCAAATTCAAGTTTCTTGTTTTTCATTTTAATAGAATATTAATTAAAAGCGGAAAACCCGCCTTTAATTAATTATATTATTTTCTTTTACCAAAGAATCTCTTTTCACCTTTAGATTCATCTTCTTTAGGTTCATTTTTATCAGGCTTAGGTAATAATTCTTTAGCACTTACTGATACTTTACCTTTTTCATCAATTTCCATTACTTTGACCATAACCTTGTCACCAAGTTTTAAGACATCTTCAGGTTTTTCAACTCTTTCATGTCTTATCTTAGATACATGAAGTAAAGCATCCTGACCTTTAAATAATTCCACAAAGGCACCGAATTTTTCCATTCTGACAACAGTTGCTTCATAGATGTCACCAACTTTAGCTTCTCTAGTGATATCTTCAATGATAGCTCTAGCCTTTTTAATTGTTTCTCTATCCATATGATATAAAACAACCTTGCCATCATCTTCAATATCAATCTTGATGTTGTCGCATTCAGCGATAATCTTATTGATCTGTTCGCCACCCTTACCAATGACATCTCTAATCTTTTCAACAGGAATATTGAATGTTTCCATCTTAGGTGCATATTTAGATACTTCTGCTCTAGGCTCTGAAATACATGCCATCATATTGGCTAAGATTTCAAGTCTTCCCTTCTTAGCTTGAGCAAGAGCTTCCTTGAATACTTCTCTTGAAATACCTGTACATTTAATATCCATCTGTAAAGCAGTGATACCATCTTTTGTACCAGCTACTTTGAAGTCCATATCGCCATAATGGTCTTCCATACCTTGAATATCAGTAAGGATTGAATATGAATCACCAACTTCAATTAAGCCCATCGCAACACCTGCTACAGGAGCCTTAATCGGAACACCTGCTGCCATTAATGACATTGTTCCTGCACAAATAGATGCTTGAGAACTTGAACCGTTAGATTCAACAACTTCTGCGACTGTTCTAATGGTGTATGGGAATTCTTCTTCACTAGGAATAACATAGCTTAAGGCTCTTTCACCTAAGGCACCATGACCAATTTCTCTTCTACCTGGGCTACCCATTCTACCAACTTCACCAACAGAATAAGGTGGGAAATTATAATGATGCATGAAACGTTTTTCTTCAACTTCTGTTAAATCATCAATAATCTGATTGTCACCTAATGGACCTAAAGTTGTTATTGAAAGAACCTGTGTTTGACCACGAGTAAACATAGCTGAACCATGAACTCTTGGAAGCAAATCAACTTGTGAATTTAATGGTCTAATTTCATCTAATGCTCTTCCATCAGGTCTAATCTTTTCAACACTGATTAATCTTCTTACTTCATTAGCGATGATTTCAGTACAATATTCACCAGTCTGTTTAACTAATTTTTCTCTTTCTTTTTCACTTAATGTTTCATCTTCCTCGAAATGAGTTTTCATTTCATTAGTGATGTTTTCTTGAGCAGCATAAGATTCTAGTTTGTCATGAATTGAAACAGCAGCTTCAAGTCTAGCCTTACCATTAAGATTTACATATTCTTTAATAGCAGGATCAATTTCATAAAGAACTACTTCCATCTTTTCTTTACCAACTTGGGCAATGATTTCTTTTTGGAATCTGCATAATTCTTTAATTTTTTCATGTCCAAACATCAAAGCATCTAACATCAAATCTTCTGATACTTCTTTTGCACCAGCTTCAACCATGTCTAGAGCTTCTTCAGTTCCAGCAACAGTCAAATCAATTAATGATTCTTCCATTTGCGCAACTGTTGGGTTTACAACAAATTCACCATTAACATAACCAACTTTAACACCAGCTACTGGCCCATTAAATGGAATATTAGAAATACAAATCGCAAGTGAAGCACCAAATAATGCTGCCATTTCTGGTGAACAATCATAATCTACTGATAATACAGTATTTACAACTTGAACTTCATTTCTAAAGCCTTCCGCAAATAATGGTCTAATTGGTCTATCAATTAGTCTTGCGGTTAAAGTTGCGTGCTCTGATGGTCTGCCTTCTCTTCTTAAGAAACCACCAGGAATCTTACCTACTGAATATAATTTCTCTTCAAACGATACAGTTAAAGGGAAAAAATCAGTGTCTTTAGCTACATTACTAGCACATGCGGTTGATAATGTAACTGTGTCTTCGTAGCGAACTAGAACAGACCCCCCAGCCTGTTTAGCGATTTCTCCAGTCTCGACGCTTAATTTACGACCATAGAAATCTAAAGTAAATGTCTCTTTCATTTCTTTCTCTCTTTCTTTATTTCAACTTTATAATTCTAACATAATCTCATAAAAGAGAAAATATAGCCAGATAAAAACCTGATTTTTAATCAGGTTGTTTAATTATTTAATCTTAATTTTTGGTAGCTTAATTTCTTTAGATTCATCAGGACTAGGAGCCCCACATCTAATACATTTGCCATCGGTTCCATAACTATGATTTAGTTTTGGAATCACAGTTTGTCCTTGTAAGATAGCACCACATGTTTTACATTTACTACCTTCAGTTAAGCCATCACTTTCACATGTTGGAGCAACTGCTTCAAGAGTAATTGCTTTATGTCCTAGTTTAGGTATAACTGTTTGTCCTTGTAAGATAGCACCACATGTTTTACATTTACTACCTTCAGTTAAGCCATCACTTTCACATGTTGGAGCAACAGCCTTAATTACAACTGTTTCATGAGTGTGTGCTGCAAGAGTGTTGTTGTTTGAATCAGTGCTAGATGAATTGTTGTTATTCGTGTTAGTATTAGATGATGTATTGTCATTTGAAGTAGTGTTAGATGAAGTAGTGTTGTTGTTTACTGTTCTACCCTTGTTAGTATCTTCTTTAGTATCAGTAACATTTTCTTCACTATTATCAACAATAGTTATGCCTTCTTCATCTATTTCTACAATGTCCTTGCTATCATCTTCTACTGGAATATTTTCAACAACTTCTTCTTCCTTATGAAAGAACTTGTTATAAACAAGTACAGATCCTGTCACCAAAATACAAGACCTACTATGAAAAGTCAAATTAATTTTGACTAAAGGTTAATCCATTATTAAAACTTCTATTTATGATTAATAGCTATAGTCTTATAGATTATATGTATTAATAAAACTGTTCTTTGAAAATTTATTACTTGAATTAATTGATGAATTGTTTGTCAGGATTATTTAAAATCCAGAATATGTAACGACATAGTTTGGAAGCACAATGTCCTAAGGCATTGTAATGAGACTTATTCTCTGAACATTTAAGTTCATAATAGTCTTTCATCTTTGAAGGATGCTTGCGAATATTATTAGCTGCCCAAATTAAGGCATAGCGAAGTAAGGCGTTACCACGTTTAGACATTCTAGTTTTAGAAGCCATCCAGGTACCTGATTGTCTTACTTTAGGATCTAGACCTGCATAAGCTACTAGTTTCTTATAAGATTCAAATCGTTTTATACTAATAATGGCAGACATGATGTAACCTATCTCGATAGAATTAATTCCCTTAATTTGGTGGAGTGGAGAATTAATTACTATTTGGTTATTAATGATTGATTCTTCAATCTCATCTATCTGCCTTTTATATGATTCTAATAATTCTATTGATTGTCTAATCTTTAACGATAAGGCATCCGAATGAAAACCGATAGATGATTTAGCTGCCTCTTTAATCTTAATAACTAAGGATTCTTTATATCTACCTAAAGAAGCCTTCTTAGCTATATTGATTAAATGGTCAATCCTAGTTTCGCTTATTAGTTTAGCACTAGGACATTCCTTAAGAATAGCTAATAAGCCTTTAGAATAAAGAGTTCCTTGAGGTATTGTCTTACACAATTCAGGAAAGACTCTATCTAAGTAAGAAACAAGTTTAATCTTGATTTTCGATTGCGATTCCATAAGGAAACTTCTTTGAAGACACAATTCCTTTAATTCATTAATAGAGAATTCTTCATCAATCAAATGTTTATATTCAAGTAATAAGAATTTAGAGATAGCCCTAGAATCGATATTATCGTTCTTACTATCTCGTAATGAAATAGATCTAAATCTGGAAATCATTAAAGGATTAATTAAATAACACTTATATTGATTTTCAGTTAGATAGTTAAATAAAGCTTGGTGGTAATGAGCTGTAGATTCAAAGCCGACTATCACATCATCTTTATTTAATTTAGATAGATTCGATAATAGTATATTAAAACCTTTGAGACTATTATCGAAATGGAGTGAGTCAACTATCAGTTCACCAGTAAGTGAATCTAGGATAGAGACTACATGTTCAAATTTGGCTATATCAACGCCAACACAATAGGTCATAATAAAAGACCGCCTTTCTAGAAACCTTGTCTAACTACTATGGCGATCTTATCTATAACCTTGCGTGACATAAAGGAACTTAGTCCTATCCAACCATAAACAGATTCATAAGAACCCATAGCCTCATCCTCCTAAAAGTAGATAAACCACAGACACAACGTTAGAGTAAACAACGGCTTCTACTTTATCCTATCAAAGGTTAGAAAGGAATATGAGATTATGTACAGACAAGGTACATAATTATCATACAAGAATAACAAATGAATATGGTCCTTATCGGATTCCATGATATCAATTTTTAATTTACTTCTATTTGATGATTATAAGCATCATAATAATGTTTCATATAAAGAAACCATAATAAATTATGCGAATAGAATTAAGCACTCTTTTAGCATTATACTTGAATTATATTCAAGTATAATAATGGTAGAGGTAACATGTATCTAACTATTAGACAACAACCAAAATTAAGTAAATCTAATTATGATACTTTATTGGAATTATGTCGTTATGCCAAGAATCTTTATAATGAAGGTCTTTATAACTCTAGACAATATTTCTTTAATGAAAATAAGTATCTTAATTATGAAAGCAACTATCATCTATTAAAAACATCTGAAAACTATAAGATGCTTAATTCTAATATGGCTCAACAGATATTAAAAGAAGTAGATGGTTCTTTTAAATCGTTTCTTAGTTTACTTAAATTAGCTAAAAAAGGTAGATACTCTTATAAAGATATATGCTTACCTCAATATCTAAGAAAGGAGGGATATTATACATTAGTAATTGGTTTTATAAGAATAAATGGCAACAAACTTCTTTTACCTATGAGTAATTCCTTTAGAAAGACACACAAGAAGATTGAGATTACTATTCCACCAATACTATTAGATAAGAAAATCAAAGAGATTAGAATAATACCTAAATCAAATGGAAGGTTCTTTGAGATTCAATATACTTATGAAAAAGAAAAAGATATCAAAGAAGAGTTAGACTTTAACAAAGCATTGTCCATTGATGTAGGAATAAATAATCTTGTGGCATGTGTAACTAGCAATGGTGAATCATTCATCCTTGATGGTAGAAGACTTAAATCTATTAACCAATGGTTTAATAAGAATTACTCTAGATTACAATCAATAAAGGATAAACAGCACATTTCATTTAAAACTAAACAACAATCTAAACTAGAAAGAAAAAGAAATAATCAGATTAATGATTATATTTCTAAATGTGCAAGACATATTATTAATTATTGTATAAATAATAATATAGGTAATATTGTAATAGGCTATAATCCTACACTACAAAAGGAAAGCAATTTAGGAAGAAGAAACAATCAATCATTCGTTAATATTCCTTTTGGAAGGTTGAAAAAGAAACTGACATACTTATCTGAATATTATGGAATACATCTTAATAAACAAGAAGAATCTTACACTTCTAAGGCATCATTCTTCGATGAAGATGATATTCCCGTATATAATGATGATAATCCAAAGGAATATATCTTCTCTGGTGCTAGAATAAAAAGAGGTCTCTATAAAACCTCTAAAAATCAATATATCAATGCGGATATTAATGGAGCATTAAATATTTTGAAGAAAAGTAATGTAGCGGACCTAAATGTCCTATACAGTAGAGGGCAAGTGGACAGCCCGTTAAGAATAAGGATAGCTTAACTGTAGGTAACAGTTAAGTGAACAAAGCTTAAATATCAAACTTCTTAAGAAGCCCATAAGTCTTTAGCTTATGGGAGGTTCACTCTGCGCAAGACATTACGGCCTTTTCAAATTCGCCACCCATAACACCGCAACCATGAGAATCATAATAACGAGAATTACGCAATAAAATAGCGATAATTCTATTAGTTGGATCAACCCAGAAATGACAGCCATATGCACCTGACCAGCCAAAGCTTCCTTCTTGTAATCTGGTATGTAAATTAGAAACAACTCTAACACCTAATCCCCAGAATTCTCTGCCATTATAGCCCATTCTTTCAATGTAACGTTTGCTCATTAACGGGAATAGTTCTGGATTAGAAATACGGATGCCATCTACTTCACCCTGTCCAAGCAATAATCTGGTAAATTTATAATAATCTTCTAACGAACCAGCCATTGAACAGCCAGGACAAGTGAAATCAATTGGGAAAGATTCAAATGTATGTTTTCCCATATCAACTGTAACTGAACCTAGACCACCAGATGTTCTATCGTGCATAGAAATCATTCTGTCCCATTGATCTTGTGTTGGCTTAAATGTTACATCTTTAATGCCTAATGGTTCCCAGATTTTTTCTTTAATAAACTCTTCATAAGTCATGCCTGACTTCTGTTCAAGAATTACCGCAAAAGCACTGAAAGCTGCATAGCCACTATATGATGCACCAGTGCCTGGTTCATATGATAATGGACAATTTAAAGCACAGTATTTAACATAGCTTTCTAAAGAACTGTAAGCACTTAATGGAACACTGTCATGATTTAGATTACCTATTTCATCAGAAACCATAAAGCCGCTGCTGTTTGAAAGAAGCATCCACATCTTAATATCATTTTGTGCTTTATGATCTTTTACTACTTTGCCATTTTCTATTTTGCCTACATATAAATCTTTAAAATATGGCAAGTAATCATAAACATTATCATCCATCTTGTACCAGCCATTTTCTAAACCTATCAAAAAGGCAATACCACTGAATGGTTTAGTCATTGAAGCTAAACGATACATCGTTTGATCATTAATTTCTTCTTTAGTATAAACATCTTTAACGCCAAAATGTTTCTTGAATAAGATTTCATCATTTTGGGCAACTAATACAGAAGCACCTGCTATCTTGTTGTGTTTTAAATAATCTTCAAATCTTTCATTAAGAGTCTTATCAAGTAATTCTTTATTAAGTTTTTTCATAGCTTCACCTCATCAACACTAATAGTTTAACTACAATATTTCAATTTTTTCAATTCTTTGTTCCTGTAAAGGCTTGTCATTGTAATCAGTTTTTGTTTCCGCAATTTCATCAACAACATCTAAACCTTCAAGAATTTTGCCAAAAGCAGCATAGTTTCCATCAAGATGTGGTGCATCTTTATGCATGATAAAAAACTGTGAACTTGCACTATTTGGATGCATTGCTCTAGCCATTGAAATAACACCACGTGTATGTTTTAAAACATTCGTGTGTCCATTTGCTAAAAATTCACCGACAATTTTCTTTTCAGAACCACCCATTCCATTTCCTAATGGGTCACCACCCTGAATCATAAAACCCTTTATTACTCGATGAAAAATTAAACCATCATAGAATTTGTTATTTACTAATTCCACAAAATTCTCAACTGTCTTAGGTGCAACAGCAGGATATAATTCACCACTCATAGTCTTGCCATTAGCCATTGTAATTCTAAATTTAATATTTTCCATACTTATCTCCTGTTTTCTTTTATTCTATACTTAACAAAGAAAAAGTGAACAAATGTTCACTCTTATTATTTTCTTAAACCTAACTTCTTAACAAGTTCTCTATATCTATTAACATCAGCTTTCTTTAGATATTCAAGGAAACTTCTTCTTTTACCAACCATCATTAATAGACCTCTGTTTGAATGGAAATCCTTTGGATGTTTCTTCATGTGTTCAGTAAGACGATTGATTTGTTCAGTTAATACTGCAACTTGAACTTCAGGTGAACCTGTATCGCCTTCTTTAAGCGCAAACTCTTTAATAATGGCTTGTTTTTCTTCTTTTGTTAACATAATTTTCTCCTTTTCTTTTATTAGATTGAAGCCGTGTATAAATTCGGAGTATTTTATACTCAGCAACAATGCTTACTTATAATATCAATTATTTTGTGGTATTTCAATATGAAGATCCTAATTCGTTGAAGGCACTGACTAGACCTCCCAGCATGCCATCCACAAATTCTAGTTCATTTCCAATATCATCTAATACCCATTGCCCATTTTCTTTAGTCAAATGAATGGTGTAACTAAAATCTTGGCCAGGTTCATTTGCTCCTGCTTCATTTATCGAATCAATCATTGATTGAGCGAATAATTTTTCATATTCTTCATCTAAACCATCGCTTAGCGCTAATGATAATGCTGTCGCAATATAGGTTGAGAAAGCACTTTGAATGATACTTTTGAAATCATAAACCTTAAAATGAGCATCAACTGTAGCACTATCACCATTAATCTTTTCATTATCTAATTTATAAGTCTGCCTCATTAATAATTCATTAATCTTATTAAACATCTCTTTTTCTATTTCATTGGCATCAGATAAATCAAAACTGTTTTTTGAAAGTGTATTTAATGGGTCATTTAAATAACCTTTCAGGTATTCATCAACTACCTTTGTTGGTGAAGGTGTCTTTGAACAGCCAAACATTACTAGCACTAGACAAATTGTAATTAATACTTTAAATAATTTTTTCATATAAAATCCTCTTACTTTTATTATAGTTTTTTTATTCCATAAAATCTAAAAGTATAGTATTTAATATCTCTCTTTTTAAACAGATAAGATGATCATCTTTTATGATAAA
Organism: uncultured Solobacterium sp.; assembly: GCA_946415785.1. Classification (GTDB taxonomy): domain Bacteria; phylum Bacillota_I; class Bacilli_A; order Erysipelotrichales; family Erysipelotrichaceae; genus Colivicinus. The sequence continues at coordinate 21,946 of CAMKTV010000008.1, read as the reverse complement.
CTCAGAATGTTTATCTATTATGTTCTTATATTTATCAAGAAAATCTATTTGATAACGCTCTTTAAACATTTTTAAATCAAGTCCATAAATAGTTCTTAAAGACATCATAATATTTTCAAATGCTTCTTCTTCATTCGTCAATTCTTCAATTTCTGTTATGTCTTTATCTTCAATATAATCAATTAGATTTCTATTATTTGTATAACGTTTATGGTTATATTTGCCTACAGCCCCAGGACACAAGCCGAGATAATCATCATAATTCCAATAACCTAGATTATGTTTTGATTCATATCCTTCTTTTGCGAAATTAGCGATTTCATAATGAATATAATCATGTTCTACTAAAGTCTTTTCAATATATTCATACATATCAGCTTCCATCTCTTCATCTAAAGGCTTATATCCAAGTTTATCGAAAATTGTGCCTTTTTCAATTGTCAAAGAATATAAAGAGATATGTGGAATATCTAAAGATAATACATCTTCTAAAGTCTTCTTTAAGTCTTCCATTGTTTGTGTTGGTAATGAATAAATAATATCAATAGAGATGTTGTTTAATCCTTCTTTCTTTAACATTTCGACAACTCTTTTTACATCTTCAAAATTGTGATGTCTATTCATTATCTTTAGTAATCTATCATTAGAAGATTGTAAGCCAATAGATGTTCTATTAATGCCATATTCTTTTAATAATTTAATCTTATCTTTATCAATACTTTCAGGATTAATTTCAATAGTATATTCTAAAACATCTTTACTAAAAGGTTTTATTAATGACAATAATTCTTTTAACTGTCTTAGATTAAGACAACTAGGTGTGCCTCCTCCGATATAAATAGTTTCAAATGTTTTATTATTTATTTCTAATAAATCTTTCTTAAGTCTTGTTAGCCATTTATCGACTAAATCTTCTTTATATAAAACATGAGTAAAATCACAATATGAACATATCGTCTTACAAAATGGCACATGAATATACAGATGTTTAATAAAACTGCTCATATAAAAAGTATATAACGATTCGCTATTTACTTGTTTGGTTTTGTTTTAAGCCTCCTATAATTCTTTCTTATAAAAATAAGGAAATTCATTTTTTTGTAGATTTTTTTAAACTTTTTTTATTTTTGTAATATTTATATTATCCAGGTCCTTTTCTCTTTTAGCCATTTGTGACTAAACGACTTCTCGTTTTTAATTGAATCAACAATTGGCATAATTAGTTCTTTAATTACGCTGATTGTTTCATTAAAACTAATTCTATTTATAGCTTTCTTCTTTTTTATAAACGAATTCCATCTTTGTTGATTGATTGGATCATTTATATAACTGTCTTTAAAAGCACCTATCTCATTTATTTGTGTCTGTCTATAATTAAATGTCTCTGCAATTGCTTCTTTCAAAATACCCCCATCTAAATCATATGCTGTTGCCAAACAATAAATATCATAAAAATCTTTATATCTACTATTTGTTAAGCCAAGAGAAACAAATGCTGCAAATTTTTCAGCTATGACTGAATAAATTGAATAAGCGTATATATTTTGTATTTCATTACCTAATAGTGCAGGAAAATCCATTTTAACTACTTTTGGATAAATAATATCGCCAAAGCCAATATCAATTGATATGGGAATAATTGTTTTATCTAAATATGTATTAATTGATACATTTATACCATGGTATTTTTTAAATTCTGTTATAGATTTAATCCTTAACGAATCGACATCATATTTTAAAGCATCATCACATTCAATAGAAAATATTTCAAAGAATATTCTATTCATACTTTTTACATCATTACTGATGTTTTGTGCTAATAAATCTATATCTGATGTTACTCTTGAATAATTGCCTTTATTTAAAGCGTATAAAAATATTCCGCCTTTTAAAATAAATCTTCTCTTATATTTTGAAATTGAAATTCGATAAATTGTTCTTTCTAATCCGTATGCAATCAATAAGTCTTGAACCGTTTTTCCTGTCTTATTGGATATATTCTTTAATCTGTCTTTTATTGAAGCTACATTCACTCAAATAAGCACCTCCATATATGTTTTAAGTATCTTCAAACAATTTGTTTTTTCTGCATACATATACAGTTTATTAATGTTTCGATCTTTTCTATTAAGATAGTTTATAAGTATCTCTTTTGTTTCTTCTATTCCAACCTGATTTCTAAAGTAAATAATATCAACTACTGTTTTTTCGATATCGTATATCTTAAAATAATTACCATTATCGTTTATCGTAACAACACCAAGTTCATATCTATCTTTTCCAAAATGATATATATTGATTGGCGGACGCTTTGGAAGAGTAGCAATCTTTTTGTCTTTTCTTACAGCTACATCTATTTGTTCAGGCCAATAATTTGATAGTCCATAATAGACAGCTGCTGAAAACATACATACAATTCCGTCCTTTATCAAAGCAGGAATAAAATAAAAATCTGATTCAACTCCATCATAGTTAGGGTTTTCAAAAACGCTGCCTGTTATCTTAATCAGCATTTCTTTTTGAACCATTTGATCTATAGCATATCTTTCATAGCCCATTTTTTGTAGATCAATCCTTGTGTAAACCTTCTTACTATTATCAAGTTTATATACTATCTTTTTTGGCATATCGTTCCCTCAATAATAGTTTATTACTTTTCTTTTTATTTTACAATTTTTACCATATATATTTTTTTCTATGGTATTATTTGCTATTTAACAATATTTCTCTTTTTTATTACATTTTCTCCTTTCTAACCCCCTATAATTCTTTATTACAAAAAAAATGAGGAAATTCCTCACTTTTTGATAGATTTTTTCTTATTTTCTATATTTTTCTTAATATCTTCTATACTTATTGGCTTAAGATCGTTGGCATCAACGGAAATGTTATAAATATTTGGATTATCATCATAGAACTTTTCTTTACTGTGAGTGTGTCCATATAAACAATATAAAGAATGACTCTTGATTACATCTTTAGGTGTAGTAATGGTAGGATAGTGAGAAAGATAGAAATGATCACCATTATATTCAATGATTGTCGCATAACCTATTATTTCTCCAACCTGTCTAATCAGTTCCCAACGCTCATCGTTATCGTGATTGCCACGAATAAACTTCTTTTTTCCTTTTAATGATTTCAGATATGCCAAACCTTTTTTATTATCGTTTAACATAATGTCACCTAAAATATAGACGATATCTTCGTTTTTTACGATTTCATTCCAGTTTTTAATAATTGTTTCATCGTGTTCTTTAATGTTCGAAAAACCTCTTGGACTATATATGAAATCTCTATCATGTCCAAGATGTAAATCACTAGTTATGTATATCATATTTACCTCTTAATTCTTATCATCATCTAAGGCAAGTACAGCCATGAAAGCTTCTTGTGGTATTTCAACACTGCCCACTGCTTTCATTCTCTTCTTACCTTCTTTTTGTTTCTCTAATAATTTCTTCTTACGAGAAACATCACCACCATAACACTTCGCAAGAACATCTTTTCTTAAAGACTTAATATTAGTTCTCGCAATTACTTTGTTACCTATCGCGGCCTGTACTGGTATTTCAAATTGTTGTTTAGGAAGAAGTTCTTTTAATTTAACAGTAATCTTGTGTCCTCTATCATACGCAAAATCTTTATGAACAATAATGCTTAACGCATCAATTACTTCACCATTTAATAAGATATCCATCTTAACAAGTGATGACTTACGATAGCCAATTAATTCATAGTCTAATGAAGCATAACCTCTGGATACTGATTTTAATTTATCAAAATATTCAAAGATAATTTCACTAAGTGGCATCTCATATATTAACTGATTACGATTATCATCTAAATAAATCATGTCTTTATAAATGCCACGTTTATTCTGTGATAATTCCATAATTGGCCCAATAAATTCGTTAGGTACCATGATGCTGGCTTTGACATAAGGCTCTTCAATAAAATCAATCATAGTATTATCTGGCATCATACTTGGATTATCAATATATATTTCTGATTTATCAGTTAATGTTACTTTGTAAACTACTGATGGAGCAGTAGCAATTAGATTTAAACCATATTCTCTTTCAAGTCTTTCCTGGACAACTTCCATATGTAACAAACCTAAAAAGCCAAGTCTAAAGCCAAAGCCCAAAGCTTTAGAAGATTCAGCTTCAAATGTTAATGATGAATCATTTAACTGTAGTTTTTCTAAAGCATCTCTTAAGTCGTTATATTTATTATTATCAGTTGGATACATACCACAATATACCATTGGATTCATTTTTCTATATCCTGGTAAAGGGCTGTCACATGGATTATTTATTAATGTAATAGTATCACCAATAAAGACATCTTTAATTGATTTGATTGATGCGCATAAATAACCAACTTCTCCTGCCTGTAGCTTATTACGTTTTACTTCATTAGGGGTTTTAACACCAACTTCTGTCACTTCATATTCTGCATCTGAATGGAATAATTTAATATGGTCACCAACTTTTACTTCGCCATCTTTAACACAGATAAAGACAACTACTCCTCGATATGAATCATAATAAGAATCAAAGATTAAAGCTTTTAAAGGTTTTTCAACTCTGCCTTTTGGTGCAGGCAGATATTTAACGATTCCTTCTAATACATCTTCAACATTTAAACCGCTTTTAGCGCTGATACATGGTGCATATGAACAATCAAGCCCAATCACATCTTCAATTTCTTTTTTCGTTCTTTCAATATCAGCACTAGGCAAATCTATTTTGTTTATGACTGGTAATATTTCCAGATCATTATCTAAAGCTAAATAAGTGTTGGCTAAAGTTTGAGCTTCAATGCCTTGAGATGCATCCACAACTAAAATAGCTCCATCACAGGCTGCTAATGATCTAGATACTTCATAAGAAAAATCGACATGTCCTGGTGTATCAATTAAATGAAACGTATATTCTTCACCATCTTTAGCTTTGTATTTAATCTGCACAACATTTAATTTAATCGTAATACCACGCTCTTGTTCCAAATCTAAAGAATCGAGAATTTGGCTGGTAACCATTTCTCTTTTTGAAACAGTATTAGTCAATTCCAAAATACGATCAGCTAATGTTGATTTACCGTGGTCAATATGTGCAATAATTGAAAAATTTCTTATTTTATTGTTGTTCATAATCTTCACTAAAACTTAATCCTGCTAATGACTTGCCAACACCATTGTAAAAACTCTTGGCATCCATATTGTTCTTTCCTTCAGGCTTTATTTCCAACACTTTAATAAAACCGTCAATACAATCAATTCTTAAATAATTATTCTCAAGTCCTACAAATCTGCTGGCCTTTGTATTATCTTTTAATTCATAATCTACTTTGATGAATTTATATTTCTTATTATTTAATATTCCATAAGCACCTGGATTATCCAATAAACCACGAATATGATTATAGACTTTAATTGTTTCATTATTAAATGATATAAATTCATCTTCTTTCTTTAAGTTATAGGCATAAGTTACTAATGATTCATCTTGTTTTATTCTTTCAAAATTACCCGCAAAAAACTTAGGTAAAAAATCTAATAATGATTCAAGTGCTACAAGAGATAATTTATTAAACAAAGTTGTATTTGTATCTTCTTTTAAAATATCAATTTCTTTTTTATAAAGAATATCTCCTTCATCCATTCCTTTAGTCATATAAATAATTGAGATGCCAGTTTTATCATCTCCATTAATTATTGACCATTGAATAGGAGCTCCGCCTCTATATTTTGGAAGTAAAGATCCATGCGTGTTGATGGCTTTATATTTTGGATATTCAATTAATTCTTCTGGGACAAATTGACCATAGGCACTTGTAATAATAAGTTCAGGTTCTAAGCCCAAGATATCTTTATAGTCTTCTTTAATTCTGTGAGGTGTAAAAACTGGTAAGTTGTATTTTAAAGCCGCTTCCTTAACAGGTGAAGGAGTCATTATTTTCTTTCTTCCTACTAGCTTATCTTCTTGGGTTACAACCCCTACTATATTGTAGCCATTACCTATTAAACCTTCTAAGACATTGGCTGCAAAGGCAGGCGTTCCCATGAATACAATTCTTTCGTTCATACCTTAAAATTATAACACCGCCTATACCAAATTTAATCGCGAAGGCATCCATACGGAACTACCTTTATTCCATTTTCAGTAGTATACGCCATGTCCGCATTAGCACATATTAGAATCATTGCGCTCGGTTCCTTATATACTACGCCTGGACGCTCTTTGTCTAATAAAACTTTACTGTTATGTTCGACTATCAAATTTTTAAATTTTAATAAGTTTTTTTCTGCTTCGCCTAATCTAGCCAAACTATTTTTTATTTCAATTAACGCATATTTTCCGTCTGCAATTTGATATATAGCATCTATTTCTAATCCTGAATCATCGCGATAGTGTTTAACACTTGCGCCAATAGCTTCACCATAGGCCAACAAGTCTCTTATAACTAAGTTTTCAAAAACGTGGCCAAACAAATCAAGGTCATTATAAAAATACTTTGGTTCAAGTCCTAAAGCAGCAATAGCTATTGATGGATCAATGAATATATGTTTTTTTGAACCCCTTATAGCCGTTTTCGAACGAATTTGTGGTGTCCAGGCGTCTATATCTTTCAAAACAAAGAGTTTTTCTAAATCATTGATATAATCACAAAAAGTATTTTTTGATACATCAATGTTTGCTTGAACATCTGCTAGTAGAGTTGTCTGTTTAGCAAGTGTCGCAGTGTTTCTAGCATATGACCAAAGTATAGCCCTCGCCAATTCAGGATTTCTATTAACATTGCTCACAGCACTAATATCTACATTATAGATTTGTCTATATATATCTCTTGCAATTTCTAACTTAGCCTCTTCGCCACTAATTTCTAAACATTTTGGCCAGCCACCTCGACAAACGATATATATTAAATCTTTAAGTTGCAAATCACTTTTAGTGCCATTAAAATCATAATCATCTTCAAATAGTTTTTTCAATGATATTTTGCAATTTGATTCGCCAGTTTCCGCTAAAGTCATAGGATACATGGCGACTTGAGAAATTCTCCCTGTTCCAGTATGAGGAGTAACTACTTTTTTAGAACTCGAACCTGTTAAAAAGAATTCTCCTATGGATGACGGATTGTCATCACAGTATTTTCTTATAGCGCCAAAAATCTTAGGTGCATCTTGCCATTCATCAAACAAAATCGGCTTTTCGTTTTCTAGCATTAAAGATGGGGATGACTCTACGGTGCTCAAATAAGCATCACGTTTTTCTTCATCTTGAAATTCAATTATGGTCTTTGACCTTTCTTTAGCGGTTCTAGTCTTCCCACAGCCTTTTGGTCCAACAATATTAATCGCATTAAAGGCTTTTATTCTTTTATCAATCAATTCGTCAGTTAATCTTCTAATATATTTCATATTATCCTTTCTTGTTTTTTATTGATCGTTTTTCGTTATTTTTATTGAGCGTTTTTCGTTATTTTTATTGAGCGTTTTTCGTTAATTTAATTATGGCATCTAACTTTCCTTATGTCAATTAATAAAATGATTTTTAAAAGGTTTGACTTCTTAAAATATTGAATAAACGCGATTTAATATCATATATGTGTTAAAACTTTTTTAATTAATATAAAATATACTATAAAATTGCATTTTTAAGAGGTCTTTTGTATAATAATTAAGCATTGTTAAAAAGGAGGATTTATGGCAAATATTAAGTCACAAAAGAAGAGAGCCCTAACAAACGCTAAAAAGAACCTTATTAACGTTTCTAATAAGTCAAGATTAAAAACAGCTCTTAAAAAAGTAGAAAAAGCTGTTGAAGCCAATGATAAAGAAGCAGCAGTTAAGGCATTCAATGAAGCTAATTCACTTCTTGATAAATCTGTAACTGATGGTTTAAAACATAAAAACTACGTTGCAAGACAAAAAGCTCGTTTAGCTAAAAAAGTTGCTGGCCTTGCATAAAAAAATAAAAAGCCTGAGGGCTTTTTTATTATGATTAAATTTTAATAAACATTTTTATTGTGCTTTATTGCGATTATCTATACTATCTAATGCTTGTTTGATTGAATGGATATCGTTATAGACTTTTTTGTTTGGCAGTGCTATCACATAAAGCCACCCTGGCAATCCAAATAAAAAACAAAGCCAAAATGCTGAACTTCTATCTTGGTGTTTTTCTTCTGCAATATCAGCGAAACGGCTTGCAAAAATAATTCTGATTATTAGTTTGATTATTATAAAAAGAATTAAATATCCATTTAGCTGTTCCAATAAATATTCAATAGTGCCATAACTAGAATACATCATTTTCTCCACCTTTCTATTGATGATGATATAGTAGCGTTTTTTTTTTTTGTCAATTTTGGCGTCGTTCGTGAAACGAACACTGACGCCAAACTCACCCATTAAAAAACCAATTCATTTATAGAATTGGTTTTTGAATATTATTACTTATTATTTAATTAATCTTCTACATTATGGAATACTTCTTGTACATCTTCTACTTCACCTAGAAGTGATAATAATCTATTCCACATTTCTTTGTCATGTTCATCGGTTAGTTTTACATATTCTTGTGGAAGCATTTTGATAGCACATACTGAATATTCACAATCTGGAATTAATGCATCAATTGCTTCTTGAGCTTTATGTAAATCACTTGGTACAACATAAACTGTCATTTCACCATCTTCAGCTTCAATATCATTAACATCAACATCTGCTTCAATTAATGTTTCTAACATCTTATCTTCATCATCATATTTGAAAGATAGTACACCAAGGTTATCATAATTGAATGATACTGATCCTTTAACACCCATCTTGCAATGTGATTTATTGAAACATTGGTTCATGGCTGCTACAGTTCTGTTTGAATTATCAGTCAGACAATCAATAATGATTGTTGCATTACCTGGGCCAAATCCTTCATATCTTAAAGAATCATAAGACTCATTAGAACCACCTTTAGCTTTTTCAATCGCTCTTTTAATTACATCAGCAGGAACCTGGTTAGCTTTTGCCTCCTTAATCTTTGAACGTAAAGTTAAATTCATATCAGGGTCAGGAACACCACTTTTTGCGGCAATGTAAATTTCCTTGCCATATCTTGAATAAATCTTTGATTTCATTGCTGCAGTCTTTGCCATTGCAGCTGCTCTAACTTCATGTGCTCTTCCCATATTTTTACCTCTTACTACATTATATAATCTCTTAATTTAGATACAAAATTTTCATTGTTAGATATAAATTCTTTTGGTTCAAATTCTTTTAATTCTTTGAATTTTTCATCAATGTCTTCACCATCCAACATTACTAGTATATAACCTTTTTGATGATATGCGTTAGCGATTTGTAACTGATGGTCATTGTGATGTTCATGATATTTTACAAGTCTAGGTACAACTAATATTTTTTTATGTTTATTTAATGCATTAATAATTGTTCCTACACCAGCATGGGCAATTATATAATCAGCCTTTTCCATATATTCATCAAATTTTTCTTTATCTAAATATTTATAGATTTTTAATTTTTCTGATTCATAATTAGTAAAACCTGACTGAACAATTATTTCATCATCTATCTTACTATTTTCAAGATAATCTAACAGTCTTTTAAAAGGAATATCTTGTGTTCCAAGTGTTACAAAAATCATTAGAATATATTCCCCCAGTATTCAGCCTTTGGATATACATCCAATAATTCAGGCCATTGAACAATGAATTTGTCCACGTATTTATAAACCATCTGACCAGCTTTAGTACCTGTACTAATATTAGCCATTGTTTCTATCCAGATTGTTTTCTTTTTAAATAATGACGCTATCTTCATCATTGGCACTGCTGTATGTGTACCAGTACTTACTACAACATCTGGCCTAAACTTAAGAAAAATGAAAAAAGATTTAAGAATATTAAATGAAAAGATAAACAGGTATGGTAATAAATGAGCCTTGGTGCCATAGGCTAGATATTTTACATTTTTATAATTATTCTTTAAATAGGCGGTTGTTTCTGTTTTCTCGCTAATCAATAAATAATCAACTTCATTAAAAAGGGCCTTTAGTCCTAAAAGCTCTTCTAAATGACCACCACCACTGGAAATGAAAATTACTTTTTTCATAAAAAAATAGGGATGCTTTCGCATCCCTATTATAGCACTATTAATTATTTAAGTGTTTCCTTAGCCAACTGTGCTACTTCCTGTGCAGTTTGACAAGCAATGGCCTTATTAGCTAATTCTTCCATATCTTTTTTATTCAAGCCACGAATTATCTTACGTGCTTTTAAGATAGAAGTTGCTGACATTGAGAATTCATCCAAGCCTAGACCTAACAGAATTGGTGCAGCACTTGCATCTCCTGCCATCTCACCACACATACCAGCCCACTTACCTTGACTGTGAGCGCCATCAATTGTTAATTTGATTAAACGAAGAATAGAAGGATTTAATGGTTGATATAGATATGAAACTTTCTCGCTCATTCTATCAGCAGCCATTGAATATTGAATCAAATCATTAGTACCGATTGAGAAGAAGTCTGCGTGTTTCGCAAATTCATCAGCTAAAATAGCAGCTGCAGGAATTTCAACCATCATACCAACTTCAATATTTTCTGATACTTTAACACCTTCTTTAACAAGTTTTTCTTTTTCTTCTAAGAAGATTGCCTTAGCATCTAAGAATTCTTTAATTGTCGCAATCATTGGGAACATGATACATAATTTTCCATAAACTGATGCACGAATCAAAGCTCTAAGCTGAGTTCTGAATACATCAGTTCTATCTAAACAGAATCTGATTGCACGATAGCCTAAGAATGGATTCATTTCTTCTGGGAATGTGAAATAATTTAATTTCTTATCACCACCAATATCCAAAGTTCTTACAACCACTCTCTTACCTTGCATGCCTTCTAAAACAGCTTTATAGGCATTGAACTGTTCTTCTTCAGTTGGGAAATCATTTTCTGAATTCATATATAAGAATTCTGTTCTAAATAAGCCAACACCTTCACCACCATTGTTAAGAACACCTTCAACATCTTTTGGACCACCAATGTTACCTGCTAAATCAACCTGATGGCCATCAAGAGTTATTGTCTTTTCATTAACTAAAACTTGTAGAGCTTTCTTTTCTTCTAAGAAGGCTTCTTTCTTTAAATTATATTCTTTAATTTCTTCTTCACTAGGATTAATAATAATATTTCCTTCAAGAGCATCAAGAATAATTAAGTCACCATTTTTAACGGTGTCCATGATTCCCTTAACACCGACAACAGCTGGTATTTCTAAAGATCTGGCCATGATAGCTGAATGTGATGTCCTACCACCTATCTCTGTCGCAAAACCTAATGTGTATTGTTTATTAAGCTGAGCAGTATCAGATGGTGTTAAATCACTAGCGACAACGATTACTTCTGAATCAATTAGTGTTAAATCAGGAATTGTTAAACCTAAGACATTGCATAATAGACGATATGATACGTCTTTAATATCAGCAGCTCTTTCTTTAAAATATGCATCTTCCATTGATTCAAACATTGATATCATCATATCTGAAACAGATTTTGTAGAATGGTCTGCTGAATTTCCTTCTTCAATCATACCCACAACCTGACTTTCAAATTCAGGATCTTGGGCCATCATCAAATGGGCATCAAAGATAGCCAATTCTTCCTTAGAAAGATTAGCAGCAGCTCTTTGTTTAACCTTGTTGATATCATCAATGGTTTTCTCTAAAGCTTTTTTGAATCTTTCTTTTTCTTTTTCGATTCCTTCTTTTACTTCATTAAATACTTCGATTACAGGTGCCTGTAGCTTATAAACCCTACCGATAGCTATGCCACTTGATGCAGCAATTCCTTTTAACATAATTCCTCCTATTTCTATGTTTTTATCATCATAAGCTTCTTAAAAAATTTGTATAAGCTTTTTTTCGATGTCGATAATAAGTAGGTGGCGACATGTATGCATAATACCAATTACCTCTTTTGCCTTTAATAACTTCATTATCAATGATGAATCTATCATCATCATTTAAGCATGATACAACATAATCTATATGATATACATTGCTACGATAACGATCCAAATATATCTCATTACTTTTAATTATACCTAAATCATTTTCGACAAGCTTTCTTTTTGACATCAGATAACTTTTACTTACTATATCTATTAACTCTTTGTCCATACTTTCCTTTCTAAGAAAGAAAGGGTAAAAAGCGTACTAATCAGATACTTCGATTAATCCATATTGGCCATCATTCCTTTTATATACAACGGCAATCTTTTCCGCATCAATATCTTTATAGATAAAGAACGAATGAGATAACATTTCCATCTGTAAGATTGCCTCATCTAAGGCCATTTCATCAGCATAAACTGTCTTTGTCTTTACCGGAACGTCATTTTCACCGCTTTCTTCCTCAAAGAATGTTTCGGCTAAAGAATCTTTATGTCTCCTTGAAAGACGAGATTTTTGTCTTCTAATTTGGTCTTCTATTTTATCGATAGCTAAATCTACTCCAGTTTCAAAATCATCATGGACCACTTCGGCCCTACATAATCCAATTTTAGTAGGAATTGTCACCTCGATTTTCAAAGAACCTTCATAAACCTTTACAGTGAATCTAGCTGTTGTAGATTCATCAACTGCAAAGTACTTTGTTAGAAATGAAAGTTTGCCTTCAATCTTCTCTCTCATTTCTTCAGTGATTGTTACATCTTCACCATAGATAGCGAATTTCATAATCTTTTCCTCCTTTTGAATTATTAAATTAGCTCTAATAGCCATTTGTAAACTAAATAAAGTCCATAAGCATCTAAACCACAATATTCAATTAAACTGTTGATAGTTTCTTCTTCATTGATATCTTCATTTCCTAAATCGATATCGCGCCATCTTAAGACTGCATCAATGCCATCACTTATTTCTAAATCTTTATAACTGATACCTGAAATAATATCCACAAGTTTTTTTAATGTCAGATTGCCACGCATCCTAACATCATAAACAAGACCATTAATAAATGGGAAAGCCAGATCCACAAAACGATCAGCGATATCTAATAATTCTTTTTCATATTCAGGAAAATAATTAGCCAGCTCTTTAACTCTCATCACTTCAGCACCTAAAGCATTATAGGCAACAATCGGTCCACTTTTTGGCATATTATTTAAAAGTGCTTCCACAAATTCTCTTCGACAATCACCATTTCCTAAAAATGAATAACTCTTTAATTCATCATTCTCATCTAAGATAAACATCACATATTCAAAAGGCAAGACATCAAGAGCCTTCATCCCTTCATATTTGGGAATGATATAAGTATCCCATTCAAAATCAATAAAACATATTGGGCGACTATCTAATTTACTTAAGAATTTCTTAAGATTATATTTATCGACAAATTGGCCACCATTTCGACTAGCCAATACTTGCGCATATTGAATTTTATTACCTTCAAGTTCATCAACATTGGCGTCTTTTAAATATTTAATTCCTTCGTTATACATTTTTTCTTTATATTGCGAAGAAACTAAAGTCAAAATCGAATCATCAGGCAAATCCTTTTCTTCTTTAAAACATTCGTAATAGAATGGACATTGACTATTATGAAGATGGCAGCTCTTATTTTTCTTTAAGACATAAGAATCAATATTAGTGCCTTCAATTCTTTTAATTATTTCTTTATAATCTGCTATTTCTTCATCAAACAAATCAATTAATCTTTTTCCCTTATAATGATCAGTAATTAAGAATAATTCTTCGCTGTCTAATGATTCATGATAAACATAATCTTTATTTATATAAATAATATAGATATCATCAATTTCAATACCTAATTTTCTTAAGATTTCCAGATTACAACGATAATAATAAAAATCTAAATCTTTGAGTGCTATTCCTCGATAAAAGAAATAAATATCATAGGCATCTTTATCTTTGTGCATTAAAGGAATCTTTATCCTTAAATTTTCTAATTCAAATCTGGTATTCACAAACCACTGGTATGAATCGGCATTATTAAAGAAGCATTCATTATTTTCTCCCATGCTTCCTTTGTAGCAATTATCGATATGTAAATGTTTGCACAATAAATCGATGATTGATTCATCGCTTCTTAAATATTGAGTATTATTTATTTTCTCATCGCATGTCAAAAAATAATAACGTGGACAGCGAATAAATCTCTTTAAATCACCAATATGGTACATATATCTTCCTTTGTCTATATTATACCATTAAACAAAATCCTAAAGGTTTTTATAATATATCGGCACTCTTGCGTTTAAGGTACAAATTAATTCATATGAAATAGTGCCTATATTCTTGGCAATTTTTTCTAAATCACCATAAATCAGCACTTCATCATATAACTTACAATCAATATCACTTATATCAACCATCATCTGATCCATACAGATGTTGCCTAGAATCTTGGCTGGCTTATTGTTTATATAAACGACATTTTTACCACTATTTATTCTTAAATAGCCATCACCATAGCCGATAGGAATGGTCGCAACTTTTATTTTATTAATAGTTTTAAATAAGCGATTGTAACCAACGTATTCTCCTTCTTTGATTTCTTTAATATGTGAGATGATTGATTTAAGTTCAAGAACCTGCTTTAAACCATCATAGCCGCCAAGTCCATATAAAACGATGCCTGGTCTTACCATATCAAGATTATATTCTGGATAATTAAATAAACTTCCTGAATTGGCACAATGTCTTATTTTAAATCTAATTCCTTCTTTTTCTAATTCATCAATAATATTTTTAAAACAATCAAACTGTTTTTCACTAAATGTATTATCATCAACATCGGAAAAATGAGTAAAGATACCTTCAAAATCTAAATTATCAAGTTTGATTGCCTCTTTTATTTCTTCAATATCTTTAAAGCCCAATCTGTTCATTCCTGAATCAATTTTTAAATGACATTTAAGTTTAATATTTAAAGAATTAATCTCTTTGGCATAAGCTAAAGAAAAGATGCATTGAGTTATATCATTTTCTTCTAATTCTTTAATTCTATCAATTGGCGTAAAACCTAAGATTAAAATTGGCGTCTTTATTTTAGCCTGTCTTAATTCTAATGCTTCTTTAATATTTGAAACTGCCAAATAATTGGCACCTAATTCTTCATATATTCTTCCCAGCACAATAGCACCATGCCCATAGGCATTATCTTTAATAACTGGGCATATTAAAGCACCATTAGCTTTCTTTTTTATCAAAGCATAATTGTCTTTAATTTTATTGATATCAATTTCGATCCAGGTTTTTTCCATAAATTAAACAATTGTCTTAGTTCCAAATGGCCTAATATTGACTTCTAAAATTGCATCATCACCAAAAATTAGGGACATTGACCTTTTATAACTGTCTAAAAGATTGTTTGGCACAACGGCTTGAATAGTGCCCGCAAAACCACCACCATGAATACGATAGGCACCACTATCTAATAATAAATAATCAGATAAAGCCAGGCCAATAGCACATGGTTGATTATTTGGCTGACTTGAAGGATAAACGTTTTGTAGATACATATAACTTGATCTGCCTGATTGCTTCATAAGCTCTAATAATCGATCAATATCTTTAGAGATGATGGCATCAATTTCTTTGACGACTCGATTATCTTCATTATAAAAATGGAAGGCTCTTAATACAGCACGATCATTATTTGTAGCTTCAATTATTTCTTTTAAATTCTCAAAGAAATAATTCTTACTTTTATCTCTTAATACTTCAACACCCATCACGCTACAGACTTCTTTTATTTCTTTAGTAACAGCACTATATTCATCAGTTAAGCCCGCATGATTGCCTTTGGTATTGATTAATAATAACTGATAGCCGTAATCATTAAAACTGAAATCATAAGTATCAACAATTGGTTCATTTGGATTTTTAAAATCAACAGCGATTAAGCCACCAACAGATATCGCTAATTGATCCATCAAACCACATGGCTTACCAAAATAATTATTCTCAGCATATTGAGATATTAAAGCACGATTAATTTCATTTATTCGATATTCGTTGTATAGACAATTAAATATTTCAGCTATCATCACTTCAAAGCAGGCGCTGGAAGAAATACCTGAACCAATTAATACTTCACTATCACTTATAGCTTTAAAGCCACCAATCTGGTAACCCAATTCATTTAATCTGGCAGCGATGCCTCTTATTAAAGATGCGCTGCTGTTTTTTTCTGTTTCAATAATATCTAAACATTTTAAATCAACAAAACATTCTGGAAAAGTAGGATCAATGAATAAACATGAATAATCATCTTCTTTTTTGACAACACAAAGATTATCAATATCTAAAGATGCCGCAATGATGTGGCCGTGTTGATGATCGGTATGATTGCCACCAATTTCGCTTCTTCCTGGCGAAGAAATAAAATGATAATCGCCATCACCAAATTTTTCATATGCTTCATCTAATAATTTGTGATAGCGCTGCTTTTCTTTTTCAAGATCCCCTTTTGGCTTAATCTTTCTTAATACTTCATTGATCTCTTGTCCATCAAGATAATTTTTTAAATCGTTGTAATACATTTACAAACTCCTAATTCTAAATTTTATATAATGATTAACTTCTTCATTAGCTTTAATAATTGGCATTAAGATGTTTCTATCATCATAATTAAGACCATTTAGATTGTAATAACATTCTAAACAGATACCCCAATATTGATAATAAGATTTATTATTTTTACCTTTTATGTGATCAATAAAATTGCTGGTATAAATATGCAAAGTCGGTAAATCAGATTCAACATCTAACTGTAATATGCCATTTCTAAGAGACCCCATTTTCTTATTTTCAAGATTATTAAAGATATAATCATGGTCAATCCCACCTTTTGAAAAATTATCTTCCTTTGTATCAAAACTATCCTTAAGATTTCTAAATTCTCTAAAATCAAAGCCAGTATCCGAAACATCAATAATACAATCAGCTGCCATTCCATTTTCATCAATCAAAGACATCTTTTCAGTATTAATTTTTAATTCATGATTGAATAAATTATCATTACTGCCATTTAAATTGAAATAAGAATGATTTGTAATATTAAAAATACTGTCTTTATCGCTAAGTCCTTTAAATGAATATATTAATTCATCATTATTTAGTTCATACTTAACTTCAAAATCTAAATTGCCAGGATAGCCACTATACATATCACCATCTTTAAGTAATAAAGTGATTGAATTTTCTTTTATTTCTTTTACATCAAATGGTCTAAGACTAAAACTGCCAACACCACTATGAAGATTATTAGGGCCATCATTAATTGGAAGCTGATATGTCTGTCCATTAATTTTATATTTTCCATCCTTTAAACGATTGGCGTTTCTGCCAACAGTTGTCCCAAAATAAGTTCCACTATCGACAATATAATCGATTTCTTCATCATAGCCCATCACGATATCAATGTCTTTTGGCTTATATATTAAAGACATCAGTGTAGCACCGATTGAGGAAATCTTAGCACATAAAATATCATTCTCAATTTTATAAATCATACATTGCCTCTTTCTTTAACTAACATTGCAGCCCCAAGAACGCCTGGTTCTTTAAGTTCAGCTTTAGTGACAAGAGCTGGTTTAATTCCGTTAAATAATTCATGATATGTTTCAATCATCTTTGGCCAATATAAGTCACTATCTTTAGAAACACCGCCACCTATTACAAAGATATGTGGATCAACTATTTGGCCAATAGTTGCGAGTAATCTGCCCATATTCTTTGCGGCTTCATCGATTAAAGCTTGGGCTTTTAGATTACCCTTTCTGGCATTTTCAAATAAAGTCTTGGTGCTTGTTGTTTCACCATATAATTCGCTGGCTTTTCTAGCTAAGGCAGTACCTGAAGATTCAGCCTCAACAGCACCAGCATTTAAATTTTCATTAATTTTCTTACAGTTATCTTTAACGATGATATTCGCAATTTCACCTGCATAGCCCATTTGACCAGATACAACTTTTCCATTGATGATTAATGCACCACCAATACCAGTAGAATGAGTTAAATAATAAACAATTGGTTTGCCTTTACCAGCACCTAAAACAGCTTCCGCTAAACCTGCCATGTTGGCATCATTATCTAAATAAACAGGAATCTGATATTTTTCTTCGATTATTTTCGCAAAAGGATAATCTTTAAAGCCAACAAGATTTACAGCCATTGGCATTACCATATTATAGACATCAACAGGACCAGGAACAGCGATACCAATACCTTCACATCCTTTGACATTATCAATCTTATCAATCAATGAAATAATTGTATTAAGTATTAATTCTCTAGGACCTTCTAAGCCATGAGAAAAATCAGAATATTCTTCTACAATCTTTCCTTCTTCATTAACTTTTGCGACACGTACCTTAGTTCCACCTAAATCAATTCCAATATAATATTTCATAATGCCCTCTTTTTTATTTTATCAATTATCGTTAACAGCTACTAAATCATAATCTTTATAATCAATTATCTTAACTTCCACAAAATCTCCATTTTTAAGTTCTTTGTCAGTTTTTATATAAATAACTCCATCAATGCCATCTGGTGCCGACATGTATGAACGTCCTACATATCGATTAAATAGACTCTCATATCTTTCAATTAAAACGGTATAAGTTTTTCCAATTCTTTCTTCGTTCTTTTTAAAAGCGATGGCCTGTTGAATAGACATAAGTTCTTCATATCTTCTATTTGCGTCTTCTTCATTAACTTGAGGGTAGTTATAAGCTTTTGTGTCTTCTTCTCTTGAATAGGTATATGCGCCTAAAGAATCAAATTCAAGTTCTTTTACAAAATCTAATGTATCTTTAAATGTGTCATCATCTTCATATGGAAAACCGACAATAAGAGTTGTCCTTATGATTGCATTTTCAAACATTGATCTGATCTTATTAATTCTTTCTTTAATTAATTCGACATTCCCTTTACGATTCATTAATTTTAAAATCTTATCATTTCCATATTGTATTGGAATATCAAAATAAGGTAATACATGTTTAGAATTTTTAATTACTTCTAATAATTCATCACTTATTTCATTTGGATACATATATAAAACTCTAATCCATTTGAAATCTATCTCATCTAGTTTTTTTAAAAGATTAGCTAAAGATGTATTAATATCTATACCATATGTTGTTGTATCTTGTGCTACAACATTTAATTCTTTTACTCCTACTTCATATAATTCTTTAGCTTTTAATACTAGATCTTCTTCGCTATATGAATGATACTTTCCTCTAATTAAAGGTATGGCACAATAGCTGCAACAATTATCACAACCGTCCCCTATCTTTAGATAAGCACTATAATTATTTGTCACAAGTTTTCTGTTCTTTCCATAAGAAGTATTAAAATCGTGATTAAATAATTTACCTAATAATTTATCAATAATTGGATATTCATCAAGTCTTACAAATAAATCTACTTCAGGAAATTCTTTTAAACATTCTTCGTAATATCTTTGAGAAAAACAGCCAGTCACAATTAGATATTTAAGATTTTTTTCTTTAAGTTCAGCCATTTCCAAGATAGTATTAATACTTTCTTCTTTAGCTGATTCAATAAAGCCACAGGTATTGATTAAAATAGCATCGCACTTTTTAGGATCACTTTCAATCTCAAAAAACGGATCTTCAAATAGACCAATCAGATATTCACTATCGACTAAATTTTTAGCACATCCTAATGAGATAAAACCAATTTTCATCTTAGTTCCTTACAAGCTTAGTTAAGTCTTTTGCCCAGATATAAGTATTATATCTTTTTAATGTAAAAATTAAGCGAACAACTTGTTCAAGCTGAACAATTAATACTAATAAGACAATATCTTTTAATCCTAAATAGGCAGATATAAATGCTAATGGCAAACCAATTAAATACATAAAGCCTGAATCATAAAGATTTAAAATTTTTGAATCACCGCCTGCCTTCAAGGTAGAAAACAACATATATGTAAATGATCTTAAAAATACTTTTAAGGCAAAGACGTAAAGAATGTTTCTGGCATTATTAAATGTGACAAGATCATTCAAATTAAAGAACGATAAGAAGAAGCCAGCGAATATACACATGACAATACTTAGAAAACTGCCAAGCACGAAGGCACTGCCAAGCTGATATTTGGCTTCCTTTTTAGCTTTTTCGATATTGCCTTGACCAAGCGTTGTTCCCACAATAATTGAAACAGCTGATCCAAAGCCCCATACCGCAAAAGTAAACATATTAAAGACCTGATTAGCCGCATAAATTGCATCCATGGCCCCTGTTCCTAAAAGTCCATATGCTTTATTAAATAATGAAAGTCCTAAGCCAAAGAATGTTTCGTTGACTATAATTGGAAAAGTTGTCTTTAATACTGGTTTAATAAAGCCTAAATGAATATCAAACATCTTGTTTGGTATAAAGAACATGGCCTTACTTTTAATTAAAGCAATCATATAAATTAAAGAATTCAAACAGGTCGATATTAAGGTGCCATAAGCAGCACCAGCTACACCTGTTTTTAAGATATATAAGAAATAATAATTTAGGACGACATTGCAGATAGCACCAAATGTTGAAATGAAAAATGGTAATTTTGTATTATGCATTGAACGAAACATTGTCGCACAAGAAAAACAAAAGGCAGCAGGAAGCAAAGAAAAGATTTCAATGCGAATATAAATTAAAGAATTATTTACGACAACAGGATCATTTAAATAAAAGAATAAAATCTTTTCACCTATTATATAGACTGCCAAAATCCATATTAAGGCATTAGAAAACATGAGTATTAAACATAGACCAAAAGTTCTGGCCATATTATCTTTTTGACTGGCGCCAAAAAATTGAGCACCAAATATCGCAATACCCGAAACTATTCCCCAATTTATGCCATCATTTAAAGACAAGATATTACTGGCATTGCCTACAGCCGTAAGCATTCCAATATTTGAAACCATGATACTGTCAACAATCGACATACATGATTGAAGTAACATCGTTAAAGCCAAAGGTATCGCTACTTTTAATAATTTAAGATAGTATTCTTTATCACCAAAATATTCTCTTATTACATTCATGAAGTTATTATAACAAAAAGGACAATATCAAATGATATTGTCCTTTAAACAAACAATTTAATTAAATAAATTAGAATGGTTTAACTGGTAACTCATCACTAGTTAAAATGATGTCATCATCATTTAAATCAATCACTTTAATTTCAGGTTTTAAATATTTCATAAAGTTACCCTCCCAGTTCAAATCGGATGCTATGCACAAATTATACATAATATTTTTTAAAAATACTAGTATTTTTTAAAAACTTTTTAATTTTTTTATATTTTCACCTTTTCAGCGAGTTTTTCTAAGCTGATATATTCTTTTAAAATATCCGCAAGTTGCTTAGTAGTATCGCATTTTAAGGTATTTTTATAGCCTTTTACACGATATTTGACTGTTGATTCACTACAATGAGCACTTAATGATATCTCTTTTCTCTTTTTGCCAAGCATTAGTCCATAAATTATGCTCAGATCAACATCATCTAGATTAATAAGGATTTCTTCAAGTTTTTCTGCCTTTTTAGCCTCATTTATTATTTCTTTTATTTTTTCGTCACTTGGTGCAATTGAAGGTTTAAACAAGATACCCCTTGGTTTATTTTTGTTACTGCTTTCTCTTTCATAAAAATTAGCTTTTACCACAACACGCATTGAAAGAAGACTAGGGTCTTTTATTAAAGTTTCATATACTTGAATAGTCTTGATGCTGACTTCTTTAAAGCCAAAAGTTCCTGAAGTAATAGTTGGTTTAGAAAAAGAACCTAATTTTGTATTGCCAAAAGAGAATAATAAAAGCTTATCATTCCAATTAGGGTCAATTAAA
>CAMKTV010000007.1 GCA_946415785.1 uncultured Solobacterium sp. | reverse complement strand
ATATGTAATGTGTTTTATTGTGATCCTTATCGTTTTTGTCAGAAAGCAGAATGTGAGAAGAATCATGGCCTATTTAGGAGAATATATCCTAAATCAACCTCACTTTACCCATTAGTGCAGGAAGAAATAGACGAGATCTTCTCGCATATCAATTCTTATCCAAGAGCTTCTCTTGGAAACCATACTCCTTACGAGCTATTTAAAAAGGAATACAATTCAATTATATTGTCATTACTAGGCATTATGGAAGTAAAGCCATCAAAAGTTACTTTAAAACCTTGGAATAGATAAAGAAAGGGACGACTCATACCTGCATACAAGGTGAATGTCTAAATAACCATTAAATCTTCAAATATGAAAAATGTTTTTAGTATGTTTTATATTAAGATTAAATACATAAAAACTCGAGATTTTTACCTAAAAGCACTCGAGTTTTATAACTTATTTCAACTTTTTTAATTCGTTTTATACAAGATTACTATTTGTAGTATTTAAGTTTAAATGTAAGGTTTTTACAAAAATCCTTTATTTATCGTAATTTTTGTTAAAAACAATTGGCATTGAAGCCCCTTGTGTGCTTTTCAACTAAAAATCAACTTTCTCAAATTATCACACAAGCTAAATGTAAACTTTTTGTAATATTATATGTAATAGTATTTCATTTGTTTTCCGCATTTATATTATTTGCGGTGTTTTATTGAATTATAACAAAAAAGTCATTATAATACTCTTGTATGGAAAACATAGAGTTTAATTCACAATTTATAACACTTGATGATCTTAAAGAAAAAGGTCTTTCTTACTACAAGATAAATAAACTAGTAGAAGAAGGAAAATTGAATAAGATCAATCGTAGTACATATGAGAACGTAAATTATAAAGGTGATTATAATGACTTTTGTATTGCCAATGCATATATACCAGATGGTGTAATATGTGAATATTCTGCAGCTTATCATTATGGACTATCAAACTATGTACCACCATATATCAATGTTGCGATTGATAGAGACAAGAAAGTCTCTACTCTTCCAAAGAATCCATCAATTGAACTTCGTTATTATAGTGACAAAAGGATGACGATTGGTGTAATTGAAGTAAGTGAAAATGGTAATTCATATAAAATCTTTGACAAAGAAAAAATAGTTATTGATATGCTGTCTTTTAGAAACAAAGTATCTATTGAAGATACAATAAAAGTTCTTAAGAATTATCTAAATAGAAAAGATAGAGATTTTAATAAACTTCATAGGTATGCAAAAGAACTTAGATGTGAGAAAATTCTAAGAACTTATCTGGAGGCGCTGCTATGAATGTTCAATCAATAAAAGATAGATTAAGAAATGAAGCTACCGCTTCAAACAAAACAGTCCAACAAATGCAGACATATTATGGCCTCGAAAGAACAATTTATCGTATTTCAATATCAAAATATGCCAATCATTTTGTTTTAAAAGGCGGAATATTTTTATACGCCCTATTTGATAAAAACTACCTAAGAGCCACTGCTGATATTGATTTATTAGCTAGAAGAATATCGAATAGTGATGTCGAGATGAAAGAAGTATTTGAAGATATATTTTCTCAAAAAGTAGATGATGGATTAGAATTTGATCTAAACTCTTTATCAGTTACTAATATTACAGAATTTAAAGATTATCATGGACTAAATGTTAAAATCTTTACATATCTAGATAAAACACAAATACCTATTTCCATTGATATTGGTTATGGTGATGTAATATATCCTGATTCTATTGAAATTGAGTTCCCTACTATTCTTGATAATGAAGCACCTAAGATTCAAGCTTATTCAGTAGAAACCGCTATTGCTGAAAAACTAGAAGCAATTGTATCTAATGGATTTGATAATAGTAGGTATAAAGATTTCTATGATATTTATATTTTAGGTAATAATTATTCTATTAATAAAGAATCATTGCGTGACGCTATTACTGAAACGTTTAAGAATAGAAATGCTGACTTGTCAATAAATTTTGATGCTTTCTCTCCCGATTTCTATAAAAGTCCAGTTCATATCACTAGATGGAATTCATTTGTTAAGAAAAAGAAAACTGAAGTTGATGTTTCTTTAGAAGATACAATTAAATATATTAAAAACTCAGTTCTTCCACTAATATCTAAATAACAACCACATCACTATTAAACATTATTAAATTTCTGAATTTTGTTTAATAGTTTTTATATGCGCTCTCCCCCTAATGGCAAAGCCATCAATCACCTCCCAAGAGTTTTTTGTTTTGTTATTAGTTGATATCGTTTTCTTCATTAATCAATCAGCTTTTTCATATAAGCCTGTATTAGGAATAACTTCTGTTTCCATAACAAAAAACCTCCTAATACAACTATAAATAAAAGAACTACATTACTGTAGTTCTAAAAACCCCATGAATATTTAAATAATCCTATTTTTGGCTTTTAGCAAGAAAGTATAATTTTTCTTACACATAAATTTATACAATTCATATTTTCAAGCAAGTTTACTAACGTGTTTAAATATTTGTCTCGTTTAATTTCTTTCGTAATATCTCCATTTCGGTTTTTTTAGATTGCTATAATTATCCGAAGTAATTATATTATAATAATTTATATTAAATCTAAACAAGAAGATTACTATTTCAATTACTATTAAATGCATAGAATGTCATTTTATACTATGAGAATGATTCTTAAAACATTTATTTCATAATACATTAAAATTATTATAAAATTTTTAACGCAGTTGAAATATTACTTCATAAGTCAAAATAGGCTTAAATTGAGCCTATTATAATACAAATTATTCAGCAAGATTCAAGTCTCAATCATATGCTTTTGCTTTATAATATGACATGCTATTAATAACTTTATCTGCTGTCACTTTTCTTCATGCATCCTTGGCATGAAAAAAGATGTATGATTACATACATCTTTAATCAGGGGGTAAATGAGTATATTATTCGACGTAGTCGACATTCATGCCCATGAGTTTTGCAAAGGCTTTAAAGTCTTGAGTATAATCTCCATAAACGACACAACAATGATGTCCATAATCCACAATCTTCTTATGAAGATCACGATTATCGGATACTTCAAAAACTAAAGCTTCTTTGCATTCCTGGGTAAGGAAATCATCACATCCAGTTATCTTCGCTTTGATGATAAGAAGTTTCTTCATGTCAGCAGATATATTAATCAAAGTGATATCTTCTCCACAGTCTAAAGACCAGTCATAACGCATTGTGGTGCCCCAATTACCTTTAGTAAAAGCAACATAATCGATAGGAAGATTCGGTTCATCGAAGCCTTTCATCTTCTTGGAACACATATCATGTAAGATACGGCAAGAGCGATGGGTCTTATCTTGCAGACGTACCATCGTATTACCCATATATGGCGCTTTACGGGCAATACTCATAATGATAGCGTAACAGATGATGGAGTTGATATCCGAGGCACAAGCCGATGGGATTCCGTCATCTTTATTTAGACAGTGTGTTAAACAGAATGTCAAATGTCTTCTGTTTAGTTCCATCGTTGCACACATCTCAAAACAAGGTTGTGTAAAGGCATTGCAGTCATAAGCTTTCATGACTTTACGCACAGCGCGCCAGTATTTGACATCATTGATGATTGTCTCTGCTGGCAAATGAACGCCGTTGGCTTCTTTGATTAATTCGTCCGCTACAGCCTGTGCTTCAGCGTTCTCTTCATCTGTCAGTTCATCCATGACTGTTAAAATTTCTCTGGCACTATAGTTGACGATTTCTGTGCCAAAACGATCTGTGACGTCCTGTAAGTTGATAAAGGAAGAAACACAGCCAAAGGATAAGACATTATTTCGTAAACCATATAGAATCTTCATTTTCGCAATGGCTTTTCTTGTGCGTAAGATACGGAAGTAACGATTGAGGTCGTCATAGTCTAACGCATTAAATGTCTCATAGCCCTGATGTAAAGCGGTTAAGTGGGCTGAAGCATCATATCCTCCAGTACGGGAATATAAAGCATTGGATAATGGTACGAACAAGAGCGGCTTTTTTGTTTTCTTCGCTAATACAGTAGAAACATAAGCCAATAAACGAGTGCCAGAAATTAGATAAACATCAGCACGGTAATTATCTTTTAATACTTCCTGTAAGACTTCTTCAGAGACAGCGAAATCTTCATGCCACTCTAGGAACTTCGGTTCCAAGACTTCGACATATTTTCTATCTAAATACGTATCGCAATCGTTCTTAAAGACACTGAAAGTCTTCTGTGCTTGTCTTTTCTCATAGTCATAGGTCAACTCTTCTCCGATACCATAACGGCAGGGACCCATGAAAGCATTTATATGGACTAAACTGATAAATACTGGTTGGACAATAAGTTTCTGTTGAACGATACTATTTTCATACATAATTAATTCTCCTTTTTTCTATTAAAAGATGATAAAATGCCTGATTTCTCTTTACAAAAGATAAACGAAATCTTTCCTTTTGAATCGAATTTTAGTTATTGGCATTCTTTCACATTACACGATATTTAATTCTTTCTCCAAATATACCTTAATCCCTTTCTTCTGACAAAGACGGACAATCTCTTTAAGATCGCGATTCAAGAAAAGAAGACTCCGAGAACCGTTATCCGTAAAAGCATTTACCTTGACACGAGAAAACGAAATTCTTTCGATACGTATCTCCTTGATATCACTATAAGAAATACGATAGAACAGCTTCTGTAAACCTTTTTCCGTTAATCCTCTTTTTATAGCTAACTGAAACAGTAAAGCGGCTAGCACACAAACACTCGCAATAGCGCTAGCTAAAGGAGCTTCTTCTTCAGGTGATAGTAAAATCATAGAGATGCCTAAGAGAATCATAAACAGGAAGTAACTGTCTTTTCCTTTGATTAGAATTGTCTTGTTCCTAGAAAGAATCATATACACTTCATAGCCCATAAAAAATATAGCTATAATAGCGATGGCATAGTAGAGAATATTCATCTTAACCGATACTTCCTGGGAAGTATTCCTTTACACAAGTTACTAAGAGTTCTTCCGTCTCTTCTTTATCCAAGATGTTCTTAGTGATAATGATTTTGACATCACTTTTCGGAATGAATTCTACAATTTCCGGCGTGGTAATAATGACATCTGTCATTGGTAAGAAGGACATGACTTCCCCATGAGCACAAGCATCAACATTTGCGTCGATATTATTAGCTTGACAGATATTACTGATATTAATTTTTGCCAACATGGAGGTTCCCATGCCGTTGTGGCATACACATACGATATTGATCATGTTTATTTCCTTTCTATAAGAAGAAAGCCTACAGGAATAGCTGTAGGCTAATAATTCCTGCTACGATTAGCCGACTGGTGTGATGCCGATTAAACCACCGACAGTCTTAAGAATCCAAGTGATTGCCAACCAGATTGTCGAGTAGTCGGAAACACCTTGCCACCAGCTGAGGTTTGTCATAGCGACAACCAAAGCGGAACCAAAGATCTGAATAAGACCATTAAAGAAGCAAATTAAGACTAAAGCTTTCCAACCGCCAAACTTATTCGCAAAAATACCGACAGTAGCGTTATCAAAAAATAATGGGATAAAGCCAGGAATTAAGACGATAGGACTCTTGAAGATAACCAATAATGCGACAGCCAATAACTGGCCGACAGTACCTACTAAAAAGCCAAAGACAACAGACTTTGGCGCAAAACCGTAAATCGCTGCACAGTCAACACCGGCAACAGCACCTGGTAATAGTTTCTCAGAGATACCTTTGAAGGACATCATGAGTTCTGATACGAACATACGCACTCCAGCCAATAAGACCCAAAGATTCGCTGTTAAAGTAACAGAAATCCATACTAAGAAGATAAATGGGTTCTTATATGCACTACCAGCTGTGAATAATTCGTGCATTCTCTCTAAACCACTAGATCCACATACTAGCATGATGATGGCTGTAGAAATAAACATAACCAACAATGTCGCTAAAACAGAGTCTTGTAAGAAGCCCAATCCCTTTGGTAATTTCTTCTTTTCGATATCGTCAACTTCTGGATTACCGATTTTTGGAGCAACTTTCCAAGATACCCAGTCCATTAGCATGTTCTGGTGAGCAATAGTAAGATTGGCGCCGCCGGTAATCTGTTTCGTCGGTTCAATCAACATCGTAGAAAAGATGCCCCAGTAAAGAGCTGTTAAGATAGCAGCGATGATGATTGTTGGAATCATGGATGTTCCTAAGAAATGCCAGACAAGGAAGACAGAGATACCGCACTGGCAAATCATACAATTACCGGTTAGATAGATTGCTTTGATACGCGTATACTTACGTAAGGCAACAAGGATGATATTAAAGATGAAGCCTAATAATAAGCAATACAAACACCAACTCGTACCAACCCCATCTCCTAATACCCCATCAATACGGGCAATAGAAGCTGTCATAGTTGTATAGGTATTTAAACCTGCACCCTGTAAACCGGTAGATTCTTTTAAGACCGTTAGCAAGTGACCGAAGTTTGTTGATAACGGACCGGAGCCTAATCCCATGACAAGAATACCGATGGCCGCTTTACAAGCACCAATAAGGGCCTTGGAAAATTTCTGGCCCATAGCCATATAGCCAATAAAGACGACAATAGCCATGAGAAGGAAAGGCTGTGTGAAAATCTGATTCAACAATAAGTTTAAGATATACTGCATACTTCCTCCTTTTTTCTAAATGGAATATGAACAACATTTTATATGTTTGCTTGCTGACAAGTTCATTTTATTAAATAAAATTTAGCTTGCGAGGATTCCCACGGGGAATGGTCTATTTCTCTTGTTTTGGTATTTTTTTCTTTTTGAACAAAATTTCTCTTTAGGGATAATTTTTGGAAAAGTTATCCACGAATTTCATATTTATAAACTATAATGAAATTAGATGATATATCTCGATAATTGCGCTACGACAAAAGTCAACGAAAAAGTTGTCAAAGCCGTAAATGAAACATTTGTCGACAATTATGGCAATCCTTCCTCTTTACACCATTTTGGTATGGATGCCTTTCAGCTTGTCGCCAATGCCCGAGCACAAGTCGCTAATCTTATCGGAGCACCGACATCCTCAATAATCTTTACAAATGGGGGAACTTTCAGTAATAATATTGCTTTATTTGGTGTAGTTTATGCCAA
Organism: uncultured Solobacterium sp.; assembly: GCA_946415785.1. Lineage (GTDB taxonomy): Bacteria > Bacillota_I > Bacilli_A > Erysipelotrichales > Erysipelotrichaceae > Colivicinus. The sequence goes on along the minus strand of CAMKTV010000007.1, from coordinate 40,073 downwards.
TAAAGAGAGGGGAAGACGCATCATCACAACAGCCATTGAACACAGTTCAGTATTAGCTCCTTTAAAACGTTTAGAAGAAAAAGGGTTCGAAGTCATCTATGTCAAACCAGATCCGATTAGTAAAGAAATAAAAGCTGAAGATGTCTTGTCTTATGTAAATGAAGATACCATTCTTGTTTCCCTTATGCATGTCAATAACGAGACTGGCGAGATACTTCCGGTAGAAAAGGTTTGTGAAGAAATAAAGAAACATCATCCTTCCATACTAATCCATTCAGATTGTGTTCAAAGCTATGGAAAGATACCAATAGAACTATATAAACTGAAAGTTGATCTTCTTACAGCCAGCGCTCATAAGATTGGTTCTTTAAAAGGTACAGGGATGTTATATGTTAAAGAAGGAGTAAAACTTCAGCCTCTGTTTTATGGAGGCCCTCAAGAAAAAGGATATACCCCCGGTACTGAAAATGTTCCAGGCATCGTCGGTTTTGGAATGGCTTCCGAGATCTGCATGAAAACTATGAAAGAACGTCTTCATCATGTAACTCATCTCAAATCATTCTTACTAGATAACATTAAAGAACTACCAGATATTCATATCAACAGCAAAGAAAACTATCTTCCTTATGTCGTCAGTATCTCTCTTTTAGGTCATGATTCTCATGATATGGTTGATTATTTAGGCAACCGGGGCATTTATGTCTCTGCTGGCTCTGCCTGCAATAAGGACCAACGGAGTCATGTCTTAAAAGCTTGCGGCTATTCTCCGGATATCATCAATAGTGTGCTTCGTATCAGTTTCTCTTATGAAAATACCGAAGAAGACGTCATCACTTTATGTAAGACGTTAAAAGAATATATTCAAGGAAAGGAGGACCGGCAATGTCTTTTGAAAACCAGGAAGAACTAATGCGTACCTGCGTCGATTACTACTATAACCGCGGCATGAGCCAATCCGAGATAGCCAAGAAAACATATATTTCCCGTTCATCGGTCTGCCGCTTATTGAAACTGGCTCGGGATAAGAATATAGTCCAAATCACTGTCAATGAAAAGAGAATCTCGTGCTGTTCTGTATTAGAGAGAATATTTGAACAGGAATTCGGTCTAGATAAAGCAATCATCACCTTTACTAATTCTCAAAAGGAAACGGCCGATCTTGTCTCTGAGGCAGCTTCGCATTATATTGATAACTGTTTGAAAGAAAACTCAATCATTGCGATATCTCGCGGTAATACGATGAAGAATGTTGTTAAAGCTATTAATCCTTCACGAAAATTATCGATTTCTGTTGTGCAGTTGATTGGATTGATGAACAATCCAGAAAAGAATGATGACGAAATGGAAATCGCGAAGACTTTTGCGAGTAAATACGGTGGCGATTATTATAATCTCTATTCTCCATTCATCATAGAAGACCAAAAAGTAAAAGAAGTCTTTCTTCAGTATGCCGCTGTAGGAAAGACTTTAGAAATGGCTGAAAAAGCAGATATGGTTATTACTTCTATTGGCGCCTATTCCGCTGATGATAAACATATTATTTCCAATTCTTATCTCAATGAAGAAGAGAAAAAAGACTTAGTTGTAAAAGGTGCAATAGGGCTTATCTGCGGAACATATTATGATGGTAATGGTACTGTCATTGAGACCAGTATCGATAAATATATCATTGGTCTTGACTTTAAAAAGATTATTGAAAAGAATGTCATTGGCATAGCTTATGGCCCTACAAAGGTCTTGCCTGTATTAGGGGCATTACGAGGAGGTTTCATCGATGTCCTGATTATTGATCAACTTACGGCATTAAATATCTTAATTGAAAACGGTACGACAATCGATTACTAAAAAGGCCTAATACCTATGGCATTAAACCTATTCTACTATTCTATTGGAGCAAAGGAGGGCTCAAACGAACCCCTAGTAATATATGGTTATTTTATAAAAACTGGAGTGATTCGATAAAGATTGATTTATCTTTCTAATGATTTTTTATCCAATAAAAAGTCTTCAATATTTAACAGTGCATAGCCATCTGTTGTAGTGTTTGTTAATACTTCATCATTTGTGATTATAATCTTTTTAAACCCATCATTTATATTCCTAAAAGATTTTGTCTCTTGGATATATTTTTCTTTATTCTCTATATGATATGCATATTGAATGTATTTCTTTTGTGTTGGATTTTGAATAATAAAATCAACTTCATATTCTTTTAAGACGGTCTTTTCTTCTTTATTCTTTTCGTATTTTGGAACAACCCCAACATCTATGCTGTAACCTCTTCTTATAAGTTCTAAATAAACGATGTTTTCATAAATGTGTGTAGGTTCTAGCTGTCTAAAGTTGAGCTTTGAATTTCTTAGACCCATATCTTCTATATAAAACTTATATTTAGTCTTAAAGTATTCTTTACCTTTAATGTTATATTGAATACATTTTGAAAAAAGGAATGATTCTTCAAGATAAATAAAATAATTTGCGACTGTATCAACAGAAATATCTTTATATCCATTTGCTGCTAAAGACTTATAAATCGATGTTGGAGAAGCAAACGATCCAATAGATGATGATAGTTCATTAATTATCAAATCTAAATAATGCGGGTTTTCAATTTGATATCTTTCAACGATGTCGTTTATATAAATATTTTTAAAATAATTACTTAACTCCTCTGTTTTCCCTTCGTTGGTGTTAAATTGGAATATCCCTGGCATTCCTCCATAAGTAGCATAATCTTTTAAAGCGTTCTTTCTATTTTTGTTTGGTATGTACTCATAGTATTCTTTATATGATAAAGGATGTATTCTAATGATATGGCCTCTGCCTCTAAATTCGGTTTCTACATCTTTTGATAGAAATTTAGAATTTGAACCTGTGATAAAGACATTTAAATTGTTTATGCCATCATAGTTTCTCAAAATCGAATATAACAGCCCAGAATTCTTTCTTATTCCTTTTATCAATTGTATCTCATCAATGAATAAAAACATTTTTCTTCTTTTATCTAATCTTGAATCAATATAATTAACTAGTTTTTCTGGATCCTTAAACTCTTCATCTTTTTTCTTATCAAGTTCTATTTCAATTATCTGATCTTCTTTTATGCCTGATGATAGTAAATACTTTTTAAAAATATTGAAAAGCAAGAAACTTTTACCACATCTTCTTATTCCTGTAATTATCTTGATTTTTCTAATATCTAGAGAATCAATTAGTTTTTGTAAATATTCATCTCTTTTTATCATAATTAGATTATATTCGGTTTTTCTTGTATTTTCAATATATTCCCGAACGTAACCATTTATGCTTAACTATATACTTAACAAAATAAAAGTGAGGTCCAATCCTCACTGGCAGGAAGTCTTCCTGAAGTTCTTCTAGCTTTACGTACCTTGAATGGTAGGCCTCTTTACACCATTAAAGTTGGTAACCATTACTAACGTGCATCCGGCCACATGTTTTATAGCCTTTTCTTTGACTGATATTTTGTCAAAGTCTAAATACTTTTCTTTCCATTAAACCAATCAATTTTCTTATTATGGTTTCGATTGTGGTTCGCTCACTCGCTTCTAGTTTTATTTAGTCATTTCCGGTTCTTTCTAGATGTGTCTCAAATAGTCTTTATTTAAGCGTAAGTCCAGCGACACGTAGCCGAGCGTCTTCCCTTCTGCCTCAATGAAAAAATGACCTCTTACGAAGTCATTCATTCAAGTATTTTTCAATATCTTTGTAAATCTTGAGAAGAAACTAGATTACCCTTTTGAGAGGAAATTGGTTTGTTCTAAGATATAATTTTTTAATTGGTGGAGATGAGGGGGATCGAACCCCTGTCCAAGAATAGCCCCACATTTTAACGTCTACAGTTTAGTTTAACTTTTAATAAGACAATACTGATGGCTTAAACTACCAAGTATTGAATTTGCCTTTTCGGTTTTCGGTTAAGTAGGTACAGGCTAACTACTTTCACCTAGTTCATGATTACGGCTGATTGCTATGAACATCACAATCAGAACGCTGCTTTTGGGAGCTATGCTCGACCAATTAAGCAAATGCTAATTCGTTATTGCCGAATATTTTGTTTTGATGATAAGGTCATCACTCCACTGCAGTTAAAATCCAGCATAGACCTGTCGAAACCATGACATCCCCGGATACTCTATTAAACTATATTCATTTATAAAATGCAATAGTTTTTTATTCTATTTTCTTACAATTGGCGCATCATAACTTAACGGTAAGAATATATATCCCTGTGCTGTTAATTCTTCAATCATATCTGGTAAACATATTAATGTATTAGTGCTGTAATCGTGCATTAAAACAGATATTACATCAAACTCACTGGAATAATCTGTAACATTATGCATAAATTGTTCTGGTGTTAAATAAGTTGGCCCACCACCATCACCTGTCGTTAAAGTCCAATCAATATATCCATAGCCAATTTCTCTTAATCTTTCAACCATCGCTGCACTGTTTAAACCACTATATGATACCTGAGGACTACCGCCAGGAAAACGCATAACATCTGTTTTTATTCCTAAAAGATCTTCAATAAATTTTCTGTTTTCTAATAAATCATTAATGAATAAATCAATATTGCTGTAAATATAACTAATCGCATGACTTGCGGTATGATTAGCTATCGTATGACAGTTCATCTTTTCTCTTTTGTAGATATCATCAACACCTTCTTTTTCCAAACAAAAGAAAGTAGCTTGAACATCATATTCTTCTAAGACATCAAGAAAACCTGGCGTTGTCTTTGAATATGGCCCATCATCAAATGTCAAATAACAAACTTTGAAATTTGCCTGGCCACTTCTGGCTAATTCCTCTGCCTTTACTGCATTGGTAAAATAGATACTTTTAATCTCATCAATTTTACTTTCAATATTATCTAGATCTTCCTTTGTCTGTATCAATGAATCAAGATTTGTCTGTTTTTCATTTAAAGTTTCATTGATGATATTTAAATCTTCTTTATGTTTGATTATTTCTTCATTTAATCCTTTTAAAGACAAATAAAAATAGATACTTATTCCACTAAGTAATAAACAAATTATGGCAATTGAAATTGCGATAATTATTTGAGTACTTCTTCTAGTTTCTTGTTTTGTCTTAGCCAATTCTGATACTCCGTAAATAAATCTTTTTTATCTTCTTGTAAAATATTGATTTCTTTATCTAAATCATTTATCTCTCTATCTAATTCATCAATATCTGATTTTCCTTTATCTATTTCTTGAATTAGTGAATTGTTTTCATTTTTCAAATTTAAAAAGCGATATCCCAGCAATGCAGTAATACCAATAAAACAAATAAGAATGATGATATATAAAACACTTGTAATTTTTTTCATTATCTTTTAATCGCTTTCTTAGCAGCTCTTTCCATTGTCTTTAATTTTTCGCTTTCTCTTTTATCATAAAGGGTCTTACCTTTAGCTAATGCTATTTCTAATTTTGCTTTTCCATCTTTTAAATACATTTTTAAAGGAATAACAGTAAGTCCCTGTAGCTTAACTTTCTTTGCGAGTTTGTTTATTTCTGCTTTGTGTAGTAAAAGTTTTCTTTCTCTTGTTTCATCATGATTAAATCTGTTGCCTAAATCATATTGAGCAATATTCATTCCTTTAATAATTGCTTCACCACCCACAAAAGAGACAAATGATTCTTTTAATTGAACCTTGCCTTTTCTAACTGATTTGATTTCAGTTCCTAATAAAGAAATACCTGCTTCAAATCTTTCGATAATTTCATAATCATGAAATGCTTTTTTGTTGATAGCTACTTCTTTAATTCCCATAGTAATAAAAAGGGTATTTATTACCCTTCCACAATTCTAATGATTATAACTAAGACAAAGAAGATAATTCCTAGTAACATTGTAACTAGGGAAATAATTTTCTCAGGTCCTCTTTCTTTGACATTTTGGAATAAACCTAAATCACCAGATCCTGTAAAAGCACTAAGTCCATCAGACTTTCCACTTTGTAATAAAGATACTAATATAAGTAATATTGCGATAATTAATAATATAGCTCTTAACATAATTCACCTCTTAAAGCGTGTTTTAATTTTATAACTTTTTATGCCCTTTTACAATAAAAAATGCAATATTTGGCTAATTTATAGCATATGGAAGCATTTTTGGATGGCTTTTTGTTCACCTAAAACTAATAATGATTTATCTTTAGTTAAAACCATATCTGGTTTTACACTTAAATTCATCTTGCCATCTTCTTTAACAGCTACAATATTAATATCATATTTTTTACGAATATCAATTTGGACAATACTCTTATCTAGCCATTCTTTTGGAATATCAACTTCATAGATGGCGTGTTCCTCATCTAATTTGATGTAATCTAAAACATGATTTGATGCATATCTAATGGCTGCCCATTTAGCGACCTGTTTTTCAGGAATGATAACTTCATCAGCGCCATTTCTTAATAAGAATTTAGCTTGAACATCTCGATCAGCTCTAGATACAACTAGTTTTGCGCCTAATTCCTTTAACAACGAAGTTGTTTCTAAAGAGCTTTGAAAATCGCCTCCAATAGTAACGATGCAAACATCATAATTATCAATACCCAGCGATCTTAGAAACATTTCATTAGTGCTATCACCAATTTGTGCATTAGTAACATATGGAAGAATGCTATTAACTCTTTCTTCATCTTTATCAATAGCCATTACTTCATGTCCTAAAGCATTTAATTCTTGGGCCATTAATGTCCCAAAACGATTTAAACCAATTAATAATATAGATTTCATATTGACCCCCCTAGCCTACATTTATTTTTTCAACAGGATATTGTGATACTTCTATTTCCTTTTTATTGATTGCCGCAAAGAGTAAGGTTAAACCACCAACTCTGCCAAAGAACATTAAGAATATTAAAATTAAATGAGAAACGAAACTTAATGATGGCGTGATTCCAAGTGATAGACCGACAGTACCAATAGCCGATGCTGTTTCAAATAAACATGTTCCAATTGGAAGATTATCAATAGTACTGATGACGAAGGCGCTTATCAACACTAATGATATATATAAGAATAGCAACGTTGTCGCCAATTTAATTACACTATCTTCAATTCTTCTTTTAAACATATGTGCATTTTTCTTATGATGAATGATACTGAACAGATTAGCGAATAATACGGCAATTGTTGTTGTCTTCATGCCGCCGGCAGTTGAACCAGGTGATCCACCTATCATCATTAAAACAATCACGAGCATCTTACTTGCCCCAGAAAGACTCACTAAATTTGCGGTATTAAAACCAGCCGTTCTTGGTGTTATTGCTTGAAATAAAGATAATGAAATACTTTCGCTTGTTGGTAGCCCTTTAAATTCATTTAAGAATAATAGGATTGCCGGAACAGATATTAAAACAATAGTTGAAATAATAATCGTTTTGCTTTGCAAACGATATTTTTTTAAATGGAATTTGTTTGTATAAAAATCATCCCAGGTTAAAAAGCCAATGCCACCAATAATGATTAATAAACAGATTGGTAAGATGACAGCGATATTATGTGCAAAGAATGTAAGTGAAGAAAAGGCTCCGCTTTTATCTCCCATAATGTCAAAACCAGCATTGCAAAAAGCTGAAATTGAATGGAAGAATGACATCCATATTCCTGAAGTTCCATAAATTTTACAAAATGAGGGCATTAATATTAAAGCCCCAACAAATTCAACAATAAAAGCAATCCTAAATATTTTAATGAGTGATTTAACAATTCCACCTATTTGATAAGCTGAGATACTATCTTGTAAGACACTTCGTTCTAATAAAGAAATCTTTCTTCCTGAAAGCATCGCAATAAATACAGCTACCGACACAATTCCTAGCCCGCCTATTTGAATCATTATTAGAATGATTGCTTGGCCAAATGTTGACCAATATAATGCTGTATCTTTAATTACTAAACCCGTTACGCAAACAGCAGATGTTGATGTAAATAATGCAGTTTCAAAAGATGCCCATTGCCCACTTCTTGTGGAAATAGGTAACATCAATAATATAGTTCCAATAATAATCAAACTAAAAAAGCCAATGATTATTATTTGAAAAGAAGATAGTTCTTTTTTTAAACTAATTTTATTCATTAATAATATTATAATTCAATCTTAAATCTTATTTAAATAATCACAAAGGTTTTTAAAACTGCCATGATGATATTTGTTAATATCAACATTATTTTTATTAATTAAACAATCAGTTAATAAAAATGTATCCATACCTAGTTCACTAGCTACCATGTCTTCATTTACATCATTGCCAACCATCAAAGATTCATTGGCCTTTATATTTAGTTTATTTAAAATCTCTTCATAATATTTGATGTTCGGTTTTGAATAATGACTATTTTCATATGTTGTATATAAAACAAAATCGTCAACATTTAAGCCAGCCCATTTAATTCGCCTTTCCGTTGCCACAGAAGGAAAGATAGGATTGGTCGCCAATATTAATGTGAAGCCTCTTTTTGAAAGATCATCAATGATTTCTTTAACTTCTTGATTGTAACCACAAAAAATTCTTCCATTCTCAAAATCATCAGAATAGAATTCATTTAATATTTTTTCTATCGTTAAAGAATAGTCTTTATAATTATCTTTTAAATCTTTCCAAAAGACTTCTTCATTCGTCAAAAGTCCATTATTATTTATCATGGCTCCTGTGCCATGCCAAATAGCTTTTATTAATTCTTCTCCATTTATGCCATACGGAGTTATTTTTTTAATCAATAATTTAAAATAACCCTCAACAAAAATATCTTGATTCATTGGCAATAAAGTGCCGTCTAAATCAAATAAAATGTTTTTGATCATTGAGCTTCCTCATCAGCTTTTTTGATCATCTTTTTACATTTGCGTTCAAATTCTCTTCTTTCCATCATGACAACTGCACCACAGCCTTCACACTTTATCTTAATATCAGCACCCATTCTGATAATCTTCCAATAATGTGATTTGTAGCATGGATGGTCTTTCTTCATTTGAACAATGTCATTTAAGTCATAATTTTCAATCATTAAAATAACTCCTTTGAATCCAAAATAATTGTTACTGGTCCATCATTCAATAATCTGATTTTCATATCAGCACCAAAGATTCCTTCTTCAACAATCAAATCTAATTGTCTTAAATATGTATTAAAACAATCATATAAATGCTTAGCCATTTCACCTTTGGCAGCATCAGTAAATGATGGCCTATTGCCTTTAGCACTATCAGCATATAAAGTAAACTGTGATATAGATAGGATCTTCCCACCAACATCATTTAAGCTAAGATTCATCTTCCCTTGTCCATCATCAAATATACGTAATTTCGCTAATTTATTAGCCATCTTCATCACGATTTGTTCATCATCATCTAAGCCAATACCCACAAGTACCATAAAGCCCTGATCAATCTGACCAGTTATTGAATTATTTACTGTGCATGACGCTTCTTTTACTCTTTGAATTACTAATTTCATTTTTTAAAGATAAATAATTTAGATAGAAAATAATTAGAAACAATGACAACAATTTGGCCAACAATTTTAATGATCATTGAATCGATATTCAATAAATCACAGCCTATAAAGATGATTAATTCTTCAAGTCCTAGAGTCAATAATCTTGCCGAGAAAAATGACAGTATTTCCCTTATGATATCTTTGGCCTTTGTGGTCTTTGATTCAAATACAAATAGTTTATTTGTGATATAGGCGAAAGTAACTGCCAATATCCAGCTTATTATATTAGAAATATGCGTATTAAGATTTAATATTTTATTTAATAAATAAAAAGAAATAATACTAACTAAAAAAGTACATCCGCCAAAAAAGAGATAATTTATTACTTCTTTATTTTTAATATATAATTCTTTTATTTTATTCATAGATAATATTATATAGCAGCCCAATATTCATCTACTGCCAGCACTGTTTCGCCATCAATTTGTGATGAAGTAGGATTAGATAATTTCACATGTACTTTTTTACCAGTAAATACCTTAACAACATCAGTATTCTTAAGATGTTCACCTTTAAATATTGAAGGGAATAGCATTAAGATTTTTAGTTTTGATTTGCAGGTTACGACAACAGTTGTTAAGATATCAGAATTACGATCTTGGTTAGGAGCCATCATCATACCTCCACCATAGCATCTGCCTTTCATTGTTGGAACTAGCCAAACATTATCATATTCAGAAACTTCCCCATCTACATCAACTTTCGCACTAAATGGTTTAAACCCAAACAAGATACATCTAATCGCAATAGATGTATAGTTGATTTTCTTTTGTGGTTTTTTAACTTTTATTTCATCAGCTACTTCACAAACATAGCCATCAAATCCTAGGCCCATATTATTAATGAATCTTTTCTTCATTCCTTTAACATCTACTATTGGTAGATTCTTAATATATGGATTTAATAATACTTCCTTAAAATGACTTTCATTAATATCATTTAAGAAATCATTGCCTGAACCACCACCATAGACATATACATTATTTTTAATCGTTTCTAAATCAAGCGCATTGATGAAGTAATTGATTGTGCCATCACCACCTACTAAAACAACTTCATCTTCTGGTTTTAAGTTTCCAAAAAATTCTGGATAATCAATCTTAGATGCATCTACAAATTCAACACCTTCAATTTCCATTGAAATTCCATTGTTTGCTTTTGGGTTATATAAATAATATTTCATTTTTTCCTCCTAGCCCATGATTAAGCCTAATATTATAAGTAGTTCGCCAATTGAATATGTAAGCATGACGAGAAAATGTGTCTTTAAAATTGAATCTTTCTTAAATCTTACAAAGAATAATGAACAGTCTGATATATAGAATAATAAAGCACCAAAAGCTGTAATAAAAGAAGCTATACCACTAATGCTTAAAGCTCTAAACCAAGCAAAACAATTCATTAAGCCATTAGTTATTAAATAGATAAACATTGGATAAAAAATTACTTTTGGTAAATATGGCTTAAGCCATTTAAAAACCATAATTGATGTACATATAAACAAGATTGGTAGAAGAATAATTAATACTTTCCCAACGGCTTCATAATTCACAAATTTTGCATAGCTGATGATAAAGAAGATATGCCCAATTAAAAATGAAACTCCTCCTGCTGTAAACCATTTGATGCCTTTTGGAATTAGTAAGATATCACCAAGCCAAGAAAAGAATAACGCTAATAAGACACTACAAACAATTGTATCCACGCTATAACAATAAAAGCCCATTAAAGATAACAGGATAAAAGGTTTTGTTTTATCTCTTAAGGGCTTATTTTGTTTTAATGAGGCATATAAATGAATGCCTATGATAATGATGAATATCGCTAAAAAGATATACTTCATATCAATATTTTATCATAGATACTTTTATTTTTTATTTCACAAAATGAATCGCAAAGCCACCAATTTCATCTTTAAAATAAATGAATTTCATCTTTCCTTCATCATCAAAAGTCGCTGATGCATCATCGAAGTGATAGCCTAATAATTCATAATATTTTTTAGCTAAATCAATATCTTTGCAGTATAAGCCAATGTGGCCATGTCTTCCTTTAGCTTTTTCATTATTCATGATTTCTACAAGTTCACTGCCAAAATATCCTTTAGAAGTTTTACGAACTGCACCATTAAAGAAAGCTGCATAAGCTTCTGCAAGTTCTAGAGCATTGCCGTTTTCTTCATTTAAGCCAATGTGCTTAATTCTAATGTCTAACTTATTGTATATTTCTGACAACATGGCTTTTTCTTTATCTTGGGATTGCTTTACCCTTGTTTCGCTTTCTTCATTTGCGATTTGTTTATATAATTCTTCCACTTTTTCTAACATAGATAATCCTCCATACACCATAATTATATACAATTAAAAAATATTTTTAGACATCATCAAATTATTACAGAAGATTTCATTTTTATAATCTTTTATAATTCAGTTCAAGCATATAAAAAGGACTTGTCAGTCCTTTTGAATTCTATTTATCTTTTTTTACCTTCTCAAATTTCTCTCTTACGCTTGGCGCATCTTTAGTTAATTTCTTAATAGATAAATCCTGTGCTTTGTCATTAGCCAATCTTAATTGATTGCTGGAACCTGTCAAGGCAGCTTTTATCTTTTGAAGATGGTCGATTGATTTATCAATTTCACTTATGGCATCATCGAATTTCTTGGCTGCTAATTCGTAATTTCTGCCAAACGCTTCTTTAAAGGCATTCATGTTTTCTTCAAAATGAGAAATATCTAAATCCTGGTTTTTAACTAAAGCTAATTCTTTTTTATAATTTAAAGAATTTAGTGCAGCATTCTTTAAGATAGTGATAATTGGTATAAAGAATTGAGGTCTAACAACATACATCTTTGGATATTTATAAGATACATCAACGATTCCTTCGTTATATAAATCATTATCACCTTCTAACATTGATACAAGAATCGCATATTCACAACCCTTTTCATTTCTATCTTTATCTAATTTTTCAAAGAAGTGTTCGTTTTTATGTTTAGTAGCAGTAGTATCATTTTCATTTTTCATCTCAAACATAATTGAAATGATTTCAGCTTTATCATCATCATAATCTCTAAATATGAAGTCTCCTTTAGAGCCACCCTTCGCATCATTGTCTTTTTCAAAATATGCATTCTTAAAGGCTGTTGGTCTTAAACGATTAAATTCATATGAACAGTGCTGTTCAAGAGATTCGCCAACCATCTTAGTTGACTGTTTAGCTTTAAAGTCTTTATAGAATTGAATTTCCTGATTTAAAGCATTGATATCTGCTTCATATTTGTTTTTAATATTCTGTTCATTCAATTTCGCTTCTTTATCATTAATATCTAATTTAGATTTAAGTTCTAAAATCTCTTTATCTTTTTTAGATACAGCATCTGATATTTTATTTTTTGTTTCTACTTCTTTTAGATTTATTTCATTATTTAATGTATTAATCTTTAGTTCTAATTCATTAATTCTATCTTTTGAAGAATTTAAAGCTTCATTAATTTTAGATGCGGTTAACTCTTCTTTAGATTTAAGTTCAGCTTCCAGTTCTTTAATTTTAAGTTCTTTCTTAGCTAATTCATCTTTAGAAATATTAACAGTTTGAGTTTTTGCTAATTCGATTGCTGTTTCTAATTCTTTCTTATGTTCCTTATCTCTTCTGGCTAATTCTTCATTAAATTCATGATCTCTAACTTGTTTAACAATCGAGTCATAGTTTGATTCGTCAATTTGGAATACTTCACCACATTTTGGGCATCTGATTTCATTTTTCATTTGTCTATCCTCCTGCATATCACATTATAATCATTCACTTGAGCATAAAAAATACCAGCATTACTGGCATTAAATGATTCTTTGAATGAATGAACTTAATTTATATAAAGGTTTATTCATCATCTTAAAATATCTGTTCTTTAAACCAGGTAAAGTTACTAAATATGGGTTGTTTTTAAAATCTGGATAGTTTGCAATAAGGTGAGCCCATAACGATTCTAAAGCGAACTTGCGATCTTTTGAGTCTTTAATCTTACTTGCAGTCACAAAAGGATTTCCTAAAGAGAAACGGATGAAAACATATTCCAATTCATAATAATAATCTGCTTCAACATCTTTATCTTGATAATACTTTCTTAAGCAGTCCATCATATCTATCGCATCTAATGTAGTCTTACTTCTTGTATTAGTTAATGAATCAGAATGCATTACATAATGAATCAATGCCTCATCAATAAAGTCAATCTTATCAATATGTAAAGCCATGTGTGTTAAATAATAGCTATCTTCAAAACGCTTGCCTAATGGGAAATCAAAATCTAAAGAATCAATGAATGATTTTTTATACATCTTATTCCAAAGAACACCATAGAATCTTGTAAGCATTTCTTTGGTATCTTGATAATGATATTCTTTATAAATCGTCTTTTTATTTCCTTCATCTAAATAATAGGCACAGACAGCGACATTTAAATCTTTTGAAACAGCGAAATCATATAACTTTTCATACATATTTAATTCAACGTAATCATCACTATCCACAAAGCCAATATATTCACCTTGTGCTAGTTTAATGCCATAATTTCTAACACTAGAGATGCCACCATTCTCTTTAATATATGATTTTACATTTGCATATTTCTTGGTATATTCATCAACAATCTTTTGACTATCATCTGTGCTTCCATCATTGATACAAAGTATTTCAATGTCTTTTAATGTTTGGTTTACTAAAGAATCTAAGCACTTTCTTAGATATTGTTGGGTATTATAAATAGGTACAATAATACTTACTTTCTCTTTCATAATTATTTGTGATCACGTCTTGTGATAATCTTTTTCCATAATTTATAAGTTAATGGTGAATTTGTTAAATAGAAAAGACGATTTTTAATATTGAATATCTGTTTTAAATATTTATTTTTCTTCCATTTTGGAAATCTTGAATTAATAACTTCATTTGCCTTTGATAATAATTCTTTATAATGATTGGTTCTTAAAAAACGATATGCTCCATAGATCATTAGATGTTCCGCAAATAAATATTCTATTTCATCACGATATTCATTTAACAAATCTCTTTCTTCAAATGATTTATATACTCTTTCTAAAGCTTCAAAAATATCATACATTTTAGGGCTGTATGAAGAATTCATAATACTGCCACTTCTTTGACGATAATAATATACTGCTTCATTTAAATAAGAAACTTTATTAGCTAATGCGAATAGGCTTGTGGTCACTGGTAAATCTTCATACCATAGACCTTCAGAAAACTCTAAACCACTATTAATATAGAAATCTCTTTTTACAAATTTTGACCAGGCATATAAAGGAGATAGAAGACCATCTTTTTTATAATTGCCATTTATTCTTTTCATTCCAAGCGTCAATGAATCTTCTTTTTCATGATTATCATAGGTATTAATAAAATCACATGTTAGATAATCAGCATCTTCTTTAATTGCTTTCTCATATAAAAGTTCAAACATGTTTTCTTTTACATAATCATCGCTGTCCACAAAGCCCAGATATTCACCTGTCGCTTTTTTAATGCCATAATTTCTAGCACTGCCTAGACCGCCATTTTCTTTAATATATGATTTTACATCTGAATAGTTAGTTACATATTCATCTATGATTTTTTGACTTCCATCAGGACTGCCGTCATTTACAACGATAATTTCAATATCTTTTAATGTTTGGTTTACTAAAGAATCTAAACATTGTCTCAGATATTTTTCAACATTATAAACAGGAACGATAATACTTACTTTATAGTTCATCTTTCGCTCCTTAATTTTTTATTGATAATATTTTTATAGATTAATTTAGAACTTATTTTATTTAATAATAATCTATCTTTATATTTTTCAATTATTTTATATTTATTATATTTTTTATAATATTTTAAAATTGCTTTTTTATATGGCAATAATTCATTAATAACACCATATAAGCGCAATAACTTTTCTTTCTTTTCTTCATTGCTTCCACTTACATGATTGATCTTGTCATTAATGATATATTTATATGCTTCAAACATTCGATAATAGAAAATGTCTTTGGCATTCTTATTCTGTTTAATATTTTCACATAATACTAAAGCTTCCGCATCTATAGCTTTTGGTTTGATATCTGACATTGTATTGCCAACCCTGTTTATTAAATAATACGCATAAGGCTTATTAGTATATAAGACTTTTTGAGCTCTATTTAAGGCACAGAAATATAAGATATTATCTGTAAAAGAAACTTTATGAGGGAAGACTGTTTCTTTTAATAGCTCAACTCGATATAACTTACTATGAGGACTAGGATCAATGAAATATAAATCATTAAAATCTTCATCATCTTTTAAATAACATTTCTTATCAATAAGATTAGCGTAAGCATCATTAAATGACTTGTCATATTTTTCTTCATTATTATCAGAAAAGATTAATGTTTTAGCACCAATTGTAATATCACTGTCATTTATTTCTTGTAAGGAAGCTAATTCTTTTAGACTATAAGGATATAAATAATCATCTGGATCACATACTAGAATAAATGGTGTTTTAACTTCTTTAATCGCTAATTCTAAGGCAGAGCCATAGCCACCATTTTCTTTGACAATTGATTTTATGAATGGATATTTTTTTGCATATTCATCTATGATGACTTGTTCATTATAAGGTGAACCATCATTAATAACTAAGACTTCAAAATTATCATAATCTTGGCATATTAAAGAATCTAAACATTTACGAATATATTGTTCAACGTTATATACAGGTATGATTACAGTTATTTTTTTCATATTAATCTCTTGTAGGCAAGATAGATTTTTAATAATGTCTTATTCAGATAAATTCTATCTACTTTATAAGTATATAATGAATACTTACATTTAGAAAAATCGCTGAAATATCTTTCAATATAAGCGAATGTATCATCAATAAATTTATTCACAAACTTTTTATCTGTATAATGTACAAGTTTCTTTAATGTCCAAATAATATTAATTAAACATAAGCATTCCAGTTCTTCATAATAATCATCATAGACGCCTTTTTCTTTATAGAAAGAAAGAAAACTATCACACATATCAAAGATATGATATATTCTTTCATTTCTTTCTTGAGATATATTATTTGGTCGATCAATTAAATAGTTATATAGAGGTTTATTTACAAAGCCAATGCCTTTAGCCATTAATAACAGTTTAGGTGTTGTGCCCAAATCTTCTTGAATATAGCCTTTAGGATATTCAATATTATTATCTTTAAACAGGCTTAAACGATAGATTTTATTCCAGGCACTGTTTCCTATCTTACATAACAGTTCTTTATTTTCTTTTAATGAATAAATCTTTCTTTCTTCAAAAGGAAGATGAATTAATTCTTTTTTATTATCTGCCAGATAATATTGATTATAATCAAAGACAACGATATCTAAGCCATAATAATTTATATGATTGTATGCTTCTTCAATGAAGTTTGGTTCCACAAAATCATCGCCATCCACAAACATTACATATTCACCTTTGGCGTGTTTCATGCCTTCATTCCTTGCGTCAGATAAACCACCATTTTCTTTATCAATTAAGATAAAACGTTCGTCTTTTTTACAATACTCTTCAATGATTTTTTTACTGTTATCTTTTGAACCATCATTGACACATAATACTTCATAATCTAAAAATGTTTGAAGGCGTAATGACTCCAAACATTTATTTAAATAATTTTCTATATTATAGATAGCTACAATGACGCTAACTTTCACTATTCTTCACCCTCGCCAACATAACGATAGACATTTATACTTAATCCAGCTAATCCCGATATTTTATATGATCCAGATGATAATGACTGACTTATTATTTGTCCATTTAATGATGAATCGGCTGTATCAGCATAAATAACGTTAGGAACTAGACCGTTTTGATTACAGAAATTAATATAATCATCTTCTCTTTCAAAAGTAGGTACATCAACTACTGGTTCGCTTCCCTTAGAAATAATAACTTTAATTGCATTATCTGTTGATACTGTTGGACTGCCTGAAGCACTTGTATATCCACCAGCCGAAATTAGATGTCCTGCAGGAACACTGTCGCTATAGACATCTTCATATGTCACATTTGTAAAGCCGTTGCTACTAAACCAATAAACGATATCACTACTGTTTGTATATGAGAATAGTGCTTCTAAACCTAATTGTACTGAAACTTTTTTATTATAGTTTATATTAATTGGACCACTTAAATCTCTTAAGAATGTCCACGCTTCTACAGATTGATATGAAACTTTATTTTCATAATTTGCATTATATGAAGATTGATTATCAGTTATCACAGTAATATTTAATAAAACATCTGGGTGATTAGTTTTCCATGTCATAAGTTCAGAATAATTCATTCCTACAAAATTAGGCACTACATAGGCATCACTACAATCATCATATGCTCTATATGATTCAATCTTACAATCAACAGAATGTTTAGCAACCCAAATAGTTAATTCTTTTACATTAGCTGTTTTCTTGCCATAAGCAACACTTTGATTAATAACCTGATTATGACTATACGAAGAAGAGAAACCTGCATCACCTTCACGAACTTCCACAATAGTCAAATTAATCCAAGAACGATCCTTTAGCCAAATACGAACATCTTCAAGTGAATAACCATTAGTGAAATAAGGGATGATATCTGGTATTTCTTCATGTTCTCTTTTTTCGTTATAGGTATCTTTGACCTCAAATTCATCGTAATAAGGATAAAGAGTATCATAATCATACTGATAATCATTTCTTGGAGTTGAATTAATTTGTAAGTTACGATAAATGAGTGCCTGGTTATCAGCGATAGAGCCTTTAAATGGTACATAAATCCAAAGCGGTAAAGATAATGATTCATTATAAGTCCACGATGCATAGCCTGTTACACGAGACGAATAGAATTTGAAGATTCCATCAACACCATCGTTTTTACCTTCATAAGTAGAATTAAGCATCTTGATGCCGAAGTTTACAAGCTGCGATATCTGATCTAAAGAGAAGTTTGTCTTGATATTATCTCCAGCAGCTTCAATGACACTGATAATCTGATTTAAATCTCTAGTACTAAGCATTTTTTCAGCCATAGCACGAATGATTTTTTGTTGATTCTCTTGACGGCCAAAATCACCACCAGGCATTGCATGTCTTTCTCTAGCCAACGCTAAAGTCTGTTGACCATCACGATGTAAATAACCTTCACCTACCCAAACAGTGAAATAACCACGACCGTTTTCATCATTTTCATAGCCTGCCTGTTGGCCAATAAAAGTTACAGGTGAATATAAATCTAAGCCACCCATTGCATCAACCATTTTAACAACGCCATAGAAGTTAACTTCAACATAGAAATCTATTTCTATTCCCATTAAATCTTCAACAGTATCAATAGTACATTGCCTTGAAACAGTACGAGCATGATTGATTTTATCTCTAGCTCCTCCCGAATAACAAGCAATTGGTACATAACTATCTCTAGCAATTGAAGTCATTGTCACAATCATTCTTTGTGGATTGAAAGTGGCAACCATTAAAGAATCGGTTCTCTGTTCATCAATGCCCATTAAAAGAACTGTAAATGGATCTTTAGTTAAATCTTTATTATTGCCAGATAAAGTTGTTACTTCAACCTGTTTAGAATATGTATGAATAATCTTTGTCTTAACCAAATATTCTTCATAGCCATCATCAACTGAGAACATCTGATAATAATTATCTGGTAAAGCTGCAATGTCAACTTCTTCAGAGAATAAAGCCAAGATTAAATTGCCATATGAATCATAAGGAAACATTTCCATATTTAAGCCATTATCTTTGACAACTTCTAAAGCTAAAACATTTCCGGCAATAAATGATTCGTTATCTATATAACCAAATTTAACATTGCCTTTAATATCTTCAATACTATTAATTTTGTCGTTGTCATAAGTAACAAAGGCAACAGTACTAGTTTCAAACTGTTTGTCGTTAACAGTAATGATATTATCAACTGATTTATTGATACGTTGTAAATAATTAATTCCAAAAATACTTAAGCCAATAATAATTACTGAAACAATCAAAGTGGCAATCTTAGCAGCAAAACGTTGATAATAAATGCTATAGAAGCATAACAAATCAATCAACAAAAACATTAATCCTAATGCACAACAAGCTAAAATAATAGTTGCCTTTGAGAAAGTGGCATACTTAAGTACTAAAGTAATAAAATATACACCTAGTACAGTTTGTACTAATGAAAATAATATTGAAAAAATATCGATAATTTTAATTTTCTTATTCATCGCCAAGCTCCCTTATCCATTTTTCATGGAAATAACCAAGTTCGATTCGACCATCTCTTAGAACCATCATCAAATTACCATTAGTTGGGAATTTAGAAAGATCAAAAGATGAATCTGTTGGTATCTTATAATCCCAATGAGCTTTTACAAGATAAGCATCATAATAATTGTCTTCATAATAATCAGTATCATTAGTGTAATCATGAACTAGGATTGATACCAAATACTTTTCATCTTGTTTCTCTACAGAATCGATGACGATATTATCGACAAGTGGTAAGTTTTCACTACCATATTGGTTTAGTATTAAATCTAAATCATTATAAAAATAATCACGAGCATTAAAAGCGAAATTGTTATGATAAGGACCATAAACAAAATCAATACCACCAATATCATAAGAACCTCTCTTATTTCCCCATGAGAAATAATCAGCAATAAAGTTCTTTGCGACTGATGCAGATAAGTCACTTAAATCTTCATTTTCAATATCTTTGATATTAGAAACAATTACTGAAAGTTCTTCATATAGTTCTTTTTGATAATCCGTCATATTGCTTGGAGCAACATATAATCCGTTTGATTCGACATTAGTATTATCATCGGTTTGATTTGCTTGTTTCTTCAGGTTGATAATCGCCAACAAGATACAAACAACCAGTACATTTAATAGTACTAACATCAATATTTGAAACACTCGACGTGATTTTTTGTTTTTCTTCATTTCTTCTTCTCCACGTTTTATTATTATACCATAGAGAAGCATTTACATCAGGCCGCTGCCGAATGCTAATTATATGTAATCATAAAATCTTGATATAAAAATTGTTCATTTACTTCATCAACCACGACTAAACGACAATTAGTATTATTATCAATATTAGCCTTTAAAGTATATAAATAATAACAGTCTTCTTTATTTGTTAAATCATAATATGTATCCTCTACAATTAAATATGCTTGTTTATCATTCGAACAATTAAAGAATAACTCTAAATAAACATCATTAAAAATATTTGTATTTAGATTGGCCATTTCTGTTTTGACATATTGATAATCATGAACATTAAGACCATCAGGGTAATCTATATTAAGCATTGTTTCAAGTGGAAAGAAATAATCAGCAATGACAAATTCAGCAATATCAAAGATTACAATTTCTGGTTTAAAGATATTTACATAATATGGTAAATTCAAAATATTGCGGTAGTTATGAACGCCAATAAATTCTCTACATTGATTGCTGATTAAAGCTTGATGATCCCTACCAAATAGATAAGAACCTTCAAAAGCTAATACTTTTGGTTTAGAAGAATTATCAGATGAATTTGTAATTTTATGGACATAATTGGCAAATGTATAATCAGTAGATAAAGCTTCCCTTTCTTTAGTTCTATCAGGACTTTCAATCATATTTGGTTCCATCTTAATTGTTGGAATTTCTTCATTAATGATGATATTAGTGTTATCGATATATTTTTTTATCATTGTCGAGATTTCTAAATTATTAGTCTCAACATTAGGGAAATCTTCTTTAATTAAAGACAATAAATTATTGCAGCCCTTCAAAGCACCATAATCATTCCAGTGGGTAACATCATCAAGAGAATTATAGATGTTCTCATTTTTGATGCTTAAAAAATAATTGTAATTATCAGCTACTTTAACTTCATTGCTTTTTAATTCATTAAGCATCATTGAAACCCATTCATTGTTATAATTGATGCCACTAGGAATATTTTCTTTATAGATAGAGATCTTATTTGGATTAAACATCACGTAAAAAGCAATGCCATGGCTTTTACAATATTCATTTAATTTGATAATTGTTTGAGTGAATGTTTGTTTATACTCATCATAATCTTGATTATCAGCAATAGATGGAAATAATTCCCCGTTCTTTCCAAATTCATAATCTGGATGAGAAGAATAATTCAAAACATGGAAATTAAAATTATGATAAAGAAATAACATCTGTTCTCTTAGACCAATTCGATCATCTGTATATTCATATAGATCATCAACAAAACTATCAAAATTATTAATTTCATTTATTTGTGCTAAATTGCGGTTATCAACTTCTGAATAATAATCCTCCTTTGTGTTCATTAAGAAAAGAGGAACTAGAATGATAATAATCACAACTGATAAAAATACTTTCTTCATAAATACCTCTTAGAACTTGTAATAAATAAACGGGTTATACGATGAGTTGACTAACCAAATAAGTGATACAACAAACAATATAATCAATAATAAATATTTAATAACTTGATGATTGTTAAGATAAATTTTAATTTTTTCTTTATATTTAAGTGGTAACAAAATATCATTAATCAAAGCGAATAATAAAGCAATGATTATTGGTGCAGTTAAATAATGCTGGTATGTGAAATTCACAAAACTTGTCTGAGGAACAAACATCAACTTTTCAAAATTAAAAACATCTCCTAAAGCCGCAAAGCAGAATGAAGTCCAAGAGAAATAAATAAATATTAAGACGAATAATTGTTTAAATATATTTGGTATTTTTTGGTACCATTTTTTATCTCTTATTGATCTCTCAATAATTACTAACAAGCCGTTAGCTATCCCCCACAAAATATAATTAAAACCTGCACCATGCCAAATACCAGTTAACAAGAAGACAACAAATAAATTGAAATATACATGCTTACGATTGCCACCTAAAGGTATATAGATATATTCTCTAAACCAGGCGCCCAAAGAAATATGCCATCTACGCCAGAATTCACTGATTGAAGTTGATCTATATGGCTCATCAAAATTCTTTGGAAATTCAAAGCCTAACATTTTAGAAATACCAATTGCCATATTTGAATAACCAGCAAAATCATAATAGAGTTCAAACATAAAACAAAGAGCGGCCAAAATAGCACTGAAAGAGTCAATGGTATTGTTTTCATAGCGATAAAGAATACTATTAACAACAGTTCCAAGAACATCAGCAATCAACACTTTCTTGGCTAGGCCTTTGATGAATTCTTCTAATCCATCAATTAATTTATCAAAAGAAAATGAGTGGTCATGACTTTGTATATTAAATTTATGCCAAGTGATAATTGGGCCTGATGATACTTTAGGAAAGAATGAAACGAATAAAAGAATATCGAATAAATTTCCACTATCTTCCCCCTTATAGACATCAACTAAATAAGAAATAGCTTCAAATGTTACAAAAGATATTCCAAGCGGTACTATTAATTCTTTAGGGGCAATTGCTAAATGCAAGAAGCGATTTAGATTATTAATTAAGAAATTTGTATATTTAAAATATGAAAGAATTAATACTAATAAAATAATAAATACAAACAGAATTGAGCGTTTATGGTATTTTTTAATTAACAAACTATAAATATAAAGCAATAGTGTTACTAATAATACAAATAAAAACAGTTTATAACCAGCAAAGGCATAGAATAATAAACTGGTTATAATCAAAAAAAGATTTTGTGCTTTTTTAAAATAGCGATTAAATAGATAATTGCCAAAAATAACGAAAGGTAAGAAATAAAAAATAAAAAGAACACTAGTAATATTCATTTCTAAGTCGATTATAGCATATTGCAATTAGCCCTAATTGCGTTTAAAACTATTTAAAAATAGCGCAACTATCTTTTAAGACTAAATAGGTTTTAACTATAAACCTTTTGACTGACAATTAATGTAATATAATTAAGCATGAAAGATATTCTATCAAAAAGCAGCATTACTCTTTAGATTAAAACCTAATGCGAAAGCCGTTTTCTATTGGAAAGGATTTTATTAATAAAATGAAAAAGTTTCAATTTCATATAATTCTATATAAGTTAATAGGCATGCTTTTTGTAGGATTGTTTATTTTCTATCTTCAGAAAAGCTACTTTGATGTGCCAAAGTATGGAGACTTACCAGCTTTAATCTTCTTGTTGATGTTTGAAGCAATTTATTTAATACTTCCATATATCGTTGATAAGATTGTTATCAGCACTATGTTAATTCTCTATACTGTGTATTATATTGGCCAAAGAACGTATTATATTTTCTTTAAACAATATATCTATATAAGCTCTGCTTTTGATTTATTTGGAGAAGCTAAAGATTACAGCAATGATTTTTTTAGGAATTTTACTTCAAAAGAGATATTGACTTTAGGATTGTTGATATTGGTACTTGTGCTTATTTGGATTATAGGTAAAAAGAAAAAATACAATAAGCTTTGTATTCCTGTTATGGTTTTATCGTCTTTGATTATTTGTGGAATGTCATTATTGCTTGTAGAAAAGAATAATAAAAAACTTGATGATGCTTATTTAGATCCTTTTTTCAATAGCTATACCGATTCTGATAACTATGTATACGAAACAATTCCAAGTAGTGAAAGATTTGTTGAACTGTTTGGCATAGAAGAATTTCTTGTTAAAGATGTTGAAAAAAATATCCTTAAAATTCAGGAGATAAGTAATAAAGAAATAGAAGAAATTGATGAATTTTTAAATTCAAATTTACCATGTGAAAGTAATGAGTATACTGGAATATTCGAAGGCAAGCACCTTTTATTAATTGAAGCTGAATCATTGAATGCACTTGCTATTAATAAGGATCTTACACCAACTCTATATCGAATTTTTGATGAAGGACTAAACTTTACTAATTTTTTAGCTCCAACATTAATGGGTTCAACAAGTGACGCTGAAGTTATGTCTAACACCTCTTTAATTCCTGTTAATAGTGGCGCTATCGTATCACACAAATATTATGATAATTATTACCCTACTACATTAGCTAAAGGCTTTTTAAAGGCAGGATATCCTAACGCCATGTCTTTTCATGTTGGATATTGGAAGTATTATAGTAGAGATAAATTCTTTCCAAATCTGGGTTATGACGCTATGTTTGGACCTACAGAATTGCTTATTGAACCTGGATCTAGTGATTTAGAAATGGTAAAACCTATTACTTATATTACTGTTAGTATGGATAAGTCGTTTTCATTTTGGATAACCTATAGTGGCCATCAGCCATATACAGCTGATTCAATTGATAAAGAAGGCAACGAAAATACACACAACGAATATACTGAATATTTAAAAATAGTTAAAGATTACTTTCCTAATCTTCAAGAAGAAGTACAGGTATATATCGCAAAAAATATTTCGCTTGATCGTGCTCTTGAGTTTCTAATAAAAAATTATGAAATTGCAGGAAAACTTGATGATTTAGTAATAGCTATTTATGGAGACCATTTCCCTAAAGGCGATTTTGATGATGACACAATTTATGAAGAAACAGGCGTTCATATCAACGATACTCCATTTGTGATTTACAATTCAGCTACTCAAGGACAAGTTATCGAAAAGAATTGTACAAATATCGATATCATGCCAACCTTATTTAATATGTTTAATATTGAATATGACAAAAACACCATATTAGGCAATGATATATTTGACGATAATTACCATGGTTTCAGTTTTAATTCGACATGGACTATCACAACTGATAATTATACATATTCTCTTAAAGATGGCTTTACTAATCTTAAGATTGATGAAAACAAAGCTAAAAAAGAAATTGAACGATACCATTTATATCAAAAAATTAGTAATAATATTTTTAAATCAGATTACTTTAAAAGATTAAATAATGATGCTTCTTAAAAGTGGCTCAGCCCTTATTCAGTGTTCTGTTATTAAGCACAGATTATAATTTGCATTGTCATGCAAAGAAAGATTAGGCATAAATTGTGATAAGCTTTGTTGTGTTATAATTTGTTTGTAATATGAAAATTTATGATGTAATCATTGTTGGTGCAGGTTTTGCAGGCAGCGTAATGGCAAACCAATACGCAAATGATAATAAAAAAGTATTATTGATTGAAAAGAAAAATCATATTGGCGGTAATGCTTATGATTATCTTGATGATAACGGCGTTTTAGTTCATGAATATGGACCTCATTTATTCCATACAAACATTAAAGAAGTTGTCGATTATTTAAGTAAATATACATCTTTCTATCCTTATGAACATAGAGTAAGAGGATTAATCAATAATGTCTTTGTGCCTATTCCTTTTAATCTTAGTTCAATAGAAGAATTGTTTGATAAAGAAAAAGCTGATTATCTTAAAGAAGAATTAATTAAAGAATACGGAATGGAAAAGAAAGTTCCTATTCTTGAACTTAGAAAAAGTGAAAATACAGACATCAAAGAATTGGCTGAATTTATTTTTGAAAAGGTTTTTAAATATTACACAATGAAACAATGGGATTATTCGATTGAAGAATTATCTAATCAGGTTTCTGATCGTGTCCCTGTTTTTGTTTCATATGATGATCGTTATTTCCAGGATACATATCAGATGATGCCTAAAGAAGGTTTCACAAAGATGTTTGAAAAAATCTTAGACAATCCTAATATTGATATAAAACTTAATACAGAATTAAAAGATGTTTTAAAATTCGACTTTGAAAATTCAAAAATCTATTTTGAAAATGAAGCCTTTGAAGGAAAAGTAATCTATACGGGATTAGTTGATGAATTATTAGATTATAAATATGGTAAATTGGAATACCGTTCATTATGGTTTGAGAAAAAGCAGTTAGATGGTGAATATCAAAGTGTAACGACATGTAACTATCCTACGCCAAAGGAAGAACATCCTTTCACAAGAATTAGCGAATATAAACACATCATGGAAAATAAGCCTCAAGCTTCAACTATTCATATTGAATATCCATACGCTTATGATGCAAATAACGAAAAAGGAAACATTCCTTATTATCCGGTATTCGTGAAAGAAAATGTTGAACGCTACGAGAAATATAAAAAAGAATTAGCTAAATTTGATAATCTAATTCTTTTAGGAAGACTCGCTGAATTTAAATACTACAATATGGACGCTATCGTCAAAGCTGCCTTAGATAAATACAAAGAAATCAAAGATTAATTGATTTCTTTTTTGTAAAACAAAAAATCAATCCCAAAAATAGCCAAAATAATAAATAAAGGTACATTAGTAAATAAATATCTAGATCGCGCTTCAAATAAAGTTAAAAACATAAAGGAGCCAATAAAGACTAAATTGAGAATGGTTTTTATATTTGATGTTTTTTGAAATAAAGATATAAAAATAAGTATTAATACGCCAAGCCATATGCCTTGAGTAAAACTTAAATAATAATCATAATATAATCCTGTGTCATAATAAATATTTCTTAATAAAGGTGATATTGTACTATTCTTTTCTTGAATAACCATTTTATAGAAGTTTCCTTCTTTAGACCACGCAAAAGACCCGTCATTATAATTGGTTAAAGTTTTTTTAACTAGGTGTTCTAGTATATTCTTTTCTTTTATGCGTTTCAACGCTTCTTGCATATTTGCGTCGTTTCTTTCCTTTGTTGTTTTAAAAGATATAGAGAACAACTCATCATTAAAATCATAAACTCCGTTTGAGTCATTTAAACCCATCATAAAATAGTGAGCTAAACCAAGCTTATCTGTTGAGTCGTTAATAATATTTTCATATTTTGCTGTTGTATCTTTAACGTTTTTTACACACAAATTTGTTCCTAACAAAGAGATTACAATTCCAATAATAATGTAAAAAGTTGCAAAAACATTGCTTTTCATGTCATTTTTGATAAATGAAATAATTGTGACAATTAATATAGCGATAAAAACAATGAATGATTGCGGTTTAATAAATAACGCAAAAACAGATATCAGAAAAATGAATAAATACTTAAGGTTTGACTTATATCTAACATATAAATAAATAGCTAACGTAGGAAACATTAGCCCAAAACAATCACTATAAGGTATAGAAATAAAAGGCGATAAGCCGACCAACAAGTGAAAAAATATGAAACCTATAAAGGCATAATTCTTATCTTTAAAAAGAATGTTTAATATCTTGTAAACTAAAATACCAGTGGCTGTAGAAATTAGTAAATTTAAAATTAATAATGATTGATATTCAAAGGCATGAAGATTGATAAAGTGAAATAACTTAATTATCAATTGATAAAAATATACAATCAATATATTGTTTGGATGAATCGAAAAATATGATACATCTTTAATCCATTCAGCATGTATTAAATCACTGCTAAAAGAATATATATAGCCAGCATCCCATCCTGTATAAAAATAATAATTATAAACAAAATATGTTTCAATAATGAAAAGCAAAACACAAACAATATAAAATATTTTATTGTTTATTTTTATTTTATTTGTCAATAAAATAATAAGCACTAAAAATATTATCCCTAATAATATAAACGACAATTTATAATCATTTCTTAAGGAATAATTAAGCCTATTAAAAAATAAAATTAATATTAAGATAAAAGATATTATTATCAGATTAAATGTATTTATTGTCTTATTAAAAATATTAATGATTTTGTCTTTCATAGTTAAGAATTATTTTTTATAAGCATTCTTAGCAACATCGCAAGCAAAGTCGCCAACAAGATTGAGCCAAATATTTCAGCCAATAAATGCCCTGAATAATATGCAGTACCAAGTCCTCCCACAAAGGATAGACCTATTGTCAATATATCTGGACCAATTATCTTTTTGAAATTCTTAATTGCCAGGACAACTACCACAACTAAACCAATAATCCAAGGACTACATAACAGGAAATCACCTATTATTCCATGGGTATAATATTGAGAAACAAAGTCTTGTTCAATGACAATACCACCTTCCATTGGGATTGAAAAAGACATGCCAAAGAGTTTTTGTTTATCTGTTAATCTTTGCCACTTATATTGAGTGAAGATATTTTCGATATCTCTGCCGCTATCTCTATCATAAAAATCGTAGTCAAAGATAATATCAACCCAGAATTTCGGATCAAAACGATAATAATAGAAATCCATGAAATACTCTTTAGGAATCGGTAAGAAGAATGAGTATTGTTTAAAAATAAATGACCAATAATTCTTATATTCTTCACTATCAGGATCTAAATCTATCTCCTCTAAAGAATTGCCAATTTCTCTACGCATTTCCTCATTTTCAAAAATATACATATCGTTTTGATGATTGATTTGTTGGTTCACGTATGCTGGTGATTTTGGAAGTATTAATAAAAACATTCCAAGTAATAGCACATAGATTATTACTAATTTGGCTGAAAACTTAACTTTCTTAAATATTAAAGAAATAATATAAATAACTAAATAAGCGCTAATCATAAGCACTACGCCATAGGTTGCAACTCTTGTTGAAAGACAATACATGGCAATGCCTTGAACAATTAATAATAATACATATTTATAATTACAATTCTTCTTTCTAGTAATGTTTAATAGTATTGGATATGTCATAAACATAACCATACCTGTGGTATTGCCTTCAGAGAAGAAGAATGATGTCGCAATTTCTCGTGGCGTATATGTATCATAGATGCCAGTAAACCAGGTTAAGAAATTTGCTTTTGTCCAGCCTTCATATGTAGATGGTGAACAGGTAAATATATTTGTAACTAAAATAGGAATTGCTATTAAAGCACTGATGATAATAATCATCTTTTCAAAATCTTCCATTTCAAAATCAATCTTATAGGCAACATAAATGAATATTAAAGGCAATATCATCGTTGCATAATAGATGATTTCTTGATAAAGATTGTAATAATAGTTTTCTGGTAATTTTAATTGGGGCACAAGATTGTGTGCACTTAAATGATGCAATACAAAATATATTCCATATACAGCGGCAATTATAACTGCAGCAATTAAAACTTTTTTCTTATTATCTTCTAAACGATAGAAAACTAATAATATTAATATTGGCAACCAAATAAAAGTTAATATTGTATGTGGCAAAGGCAAATGAATTGATTGAAAGAATGAATATAAATATTCGTCACAATCAAGCACAATAATCATCGCCAATGTTGCGATATAAATCTTGGTAAAGTCTTTCTTATCTAGACTTTTTATTTTTTCAATCAGTTTTTTCATCTTTATTTATTATCATTCCCTTTTATCAGTTTTATTCCTTTATTAATTATATCAAGATGGAAATCATCTTTAATGATTGTAAGTAAGCCAAGATAAACAATGACGCCTGCTAATATTTGAATCACATTAGTTTTTAGACCAGGGCCTAAAACCTTACCTATTAATAGCACCACAGCACACATTATAATGCCATCTAACAAATAGATAATAAAGGTCTTTATATTGAAATCTAAATCTAGTTTTATTTTCTTGACGATTATTATTTGTAATAAAGTGACACTCCCTTCTGCTAAGACAATTGATATACAAGCTCCTAATGCACCTAACTTTGGAATTAAAATCGCATTACTAATCAAATTGACAACTGCACCTATTACAACCGTTGTTGAATATGCTTTTGTTTTGCCAGTTGGTAATAAATATTGAATACCAAAAACATTGCTTAATGAAACAAGAATAATTATTGGACAGGCGATTGGAATTAAATAACTTACACTGTGGAAACTTTCATCCATTAACCAAGGAACCAAACTTGGTGCTATAGCAGCTGTTCCAAACATAATTGGGATAGACAGATAAATCGCTAATTTTAAAGTTATTGATAGATATGCCTTAATCTGCTCGTTATTGCCTTTATGGAAAACATTTGATATACGTGGCATAATAACTGAACCAATAGAAGTTATTAAATATAAGAACATGCGCACAAAACGAATAGCCTGTTGGTAATAGGCACTTTGGGCTTCCCAATCAGAAGCAAAAATTCCTACTAATGTTTGGTCCATGATGTTATATACGCTTGTCGCTAATTGTGGAACAAACAAAATCATGTTTTCTTTAAAATGTTCATGATATGCTTCCTTAATGCTTACCTTTACAAAATCAATATGTCTTGGTAATTGAACAAACATGATCATTTGTCCTAATACCGCAACACCAGCATTAATTAATACAAATAGCCATAAGTCTTCTTGTTTCTTAACAACTAGGAAAATTAATATGATACCAATTGTTCTTACAATAATATTTCTAATGGCATTAATCTTAAAATCTTCAATTCCTAAATAGAACCAAGAAATATCAAACATCGTTGCCATGATAGTTAATGCCTGAATGAAATAGATAATCTTATATTCAAATGTTGATATAGATATAAAGATAATATATATAACCATTACAAGCAGCATATTAATTAACTGCATTAAAAAGATGCCAGCGAAGGTCTTACTTAGGATATTCTTATCATCTCTTACAGCACCAACTGTTTTAATACCATAGTTGTTGATGCCCATGATTCCAAAGATGACAAACCATTGGACGACTGAACCACTAAAGGCGTTTACTCCTAGGGCGTCACCTAATACTCTTGTAGTATAAGAAACAGTAATAAGAGGAACTAAAATTGTAAATACTTGATATAGAATATTGTAGAAATAATTCGTAAATAACTTTTTATCCAAGATGTCACCTCTTAAATAATTATAAATAATGTTAATATTTGTGGCAATTTCATATAATTAATATATGGCCAAAGTCAGTATTATTGTTCCTATCTATAATGTTGAGAAATATCTAAGAAAATGCTTAGATTCTTTAGTTAATCAAAGCTATAAAGATATTGAAATATTATGCATTAATGATGGCTCAAAAGATAACAGCCAGACAATAGTTGATGAATATGCGAATAAATATCAGAATGTTAAATCATATATTAAAGAAAATGGTGGCTTATCTGATGCAAGAAATTACGGCATAGATAAGGCAACAGGTGATTATTATATGTTTGTGGATAGCGATGATTATATTGAAAATGATGCCATCGAATTATTAGTCAATCAAGCAACAACAGATAATGCTGATGTTGTTGTCTGCAATCTAGATTATGTTTATGAAGGTGGCTTTGTTAAACAGAATGAAGTGTCATTTTTTAAAAAAGGTAATCCAAAAGAAAACAATGATTTAATCTTTATCGCTAATTCTGCCTGCGATAAATTATTTTCTAAAAAATTATTTGTTGATTATAGATTCCCTAAAGGCATGTGGTATGAAGATTTAGGCAGTATACCAACTATTTTAGCCAGTGCTAATTATATTTCTAAAGTAGATAAAGTGCTTTATCATTATTTCCAAAGAAGTGGTTCTATAGTCCACAGAATTGATGAAAGAATCTTTGATATCTATAAAGCGATTGATAAAGTTAAAAAAGAAATATTATCAATGTCTTTTTATAAAGATTCAAAATATATTGAAGAAAAATTTAATGATTATTATATTATTCATGGGGCTAATTTAACTACTTTAAGAATAGTTGATTATAAGTCTGAAAAAATTAAATATCTAAATAAAAATTTAGAAATATTAGAAAGCTATTATCCTTCTTGGTATAAGAATCATCTTATAAAAGAAATGGGTTTTAAAAAGAGAATATTCTTTTATTTATTTAAAAGAAAAAAATTTAAATTATTATTATTTTTATTAGGAAAACGTTAAATGGAAAACAAAAGAAGAAAACTATTGGTACCTGCAATTTTTGCCTTATTAATATTTGGCATCTTTTTCTTTATCACTTATAAGACACCTCTAGCAGGTGATGACTGGGGATATGCATTAAATGGTATGAAAGGGAACCCTATCCTTCAGGCTTTTAATTTTTATCAAACTTGGAGTGGCCGCTTCTTTTCTGAATTATGGGGCTTTATTGTAGCTAAGAATAAATGGCTATGGAATATTTTAAATCCATTATTGTTTTCATCAATGTTTATATATATGTTTATCATTGCTAATAAAAAAGAAAATACTGGTGTCGTCAGCGCTTTATTAATCTTTACGATGATGCTTAACGTTTCTAGTCAAATAAGAATGGAAACCTATACCTGGATTATGGGTTCAACTTATGTTGTGCCTTTGGCGTTGAGCTTATTATATTTTGTGATTATCTTTAAGAATTTTGATGACTTAAAGAAAATGCCATTAATCTTAAAGATTTGCACAGTAATAATATGTTTCTATATTGGTTTAACCATGGAAAATATCGCTGCTATTGTAGTATTCAGTGAATTATTATTAATTATTTATTATTATATTAAGAACAAAAAAATACCATTGATTCTAATCGTTAATATGATAATAAGCTTGATAAGTTTTATTATCATGCGTCTTTCTCCTGGTTCAACTTATCGACTAATAAGAGACCACTCAGATTTTAATAACCTCTCATTAACTGAAAAAATAATTATTAATTTGCCTAATTTCATTAATTATAGTTTCATTGAACATAAGTTAACAATCGCCTTTTTCACCAGTTCACTAATTGGTTTGTCATTCTTTAAAGAAAAGAATAAATTATTGAAATATGCATTTATTATTTATCAACTAATATCATTAGGTTTATTATTTAGTCTAAATATTGGTAGTATCTTACATAATGATTTTATTAGTAATTTAAATAATCAAAACAGTGTATTTATCTGGTTATATTGGCTAATATATATTGCCATAGCATTCATTATAATTATTAGAAATATTGAAAACGAAAAAGATAGATTAAAGGTATTATTCTTTATTACAATTGGTGGTTCTTGTAATATAGTAATGCTTCTTTCGCCAATATTTGGTGCAAGATCTTCTTTATATTTTGTTTATTTCATCATTGTATCTACAGCACTTATCTATCAAGAATTCATCGTAAAGGAAAAAGTATGGATGATTGTTATCATGATTATCTGGGTAGCTTTAAGTGGTATTCGAATCAGAGAATATTATCATAAATATAATCTTGTTGCACAAATAAATAATGAAAGACTGGAAATTATTGATTATTATAAAAACCATCCAGAAGAAAAAGATATCTACCTGCCTAGAATGCCAATTTATAGCATTCATAGTGGAGATATCGAAGAAGGTGATGATTATCACTTTGAAACCTTCAAAGCATATTATGGTCTAAATGAAGATACAAATATTATTTTCTACTGGAAAGAAGCTTATTAGTTTTTTCTTTTAACAAATCAATAATCTTATCAATAAATATTGGAATAATAATTCCAGCACATACATATATAATCAACATAAATTCTTGGCCATGTGGCAAATAATAATAGAAGATATCGGTGTGATATAAGTTTTGATCAAAGTCATGGAATAAAGGCGTATATTGACTAATTAATGAGAAGATAAACTTAATTAGGAAGAAGCCTAAAAACTGATTCATCATAATTGAATATGTATGATTAGCTATGATATTGATATATTTTCCTTTGCCTATCGATGAAGAAAGAATGTGGCATATTCTAAACCAGAATAATATTCCAACTAAACCATTGATAATTGGAATTAAAGGACCATCTACAAAATCATTGCACCATGATGGTGTATAATATGGCATCTTCAATAAAAAGAAAGATATTAATAATTTAATAAATATAATAATTGAAAAATATACAAGATTAGGAATCTTTAAATCGTATTTTTCATACGTATGTTTATAGAAAGTACCAAACGCATAGAATGGCAAGAAGAACAAGAATCTAACAATCACTAGATACCAGCCTGTGTTGTAGCCATTGATTGCCAGCCCAATGCCAACTATTCCAAGTAATGTATTAAATAGCCAATAGGCAATTTCTGGAATACTTGTTTTCTTTAAGATAAATCTTAAACAAATATTATATATTTCGCACATTAATAAAGGAATGATAAACCAAGAACCCATATTGTAACCAAATTGATGGCCACTAATTATTGGATCAACAAATAGCGATTTTAACGATAAAGGCGTGCTTAAATAAAAGCCTCTATTAATCATTATGTTGGAAAATAACCCGTAGAAGATATTATAAATAAAAAGTGGAATGATAAATTTCTTTATTTTTTTAATCAAATAATATAAGACATTTTCATTACTTTCAATTTGGTAAAAATATCCAGACGCAAAAACAAACAACATGATATGTAAACCCCCAAGTGGAAACCAATTTTCAAATAATCTGATTGATCCGCCTTGTGTATGCCCTGCTACAACCAATATGATTGCCAAACAATATAATAATTTAAATCGATAATCTATGTTTTTCATTAATTCAATTTTACTACTTGTCTAATAATTTTTTAATTCTATTTAAGTACAATATATCTTTAATTAGTTTATTATTCATTGTTATATGTTTTCTATAAAACATATTCGTTTTAATATTTCTTTTTTAGGCAAATACCTTTTATTGTCTTCAACAGCTATTAATAATTGTTTCACAGCTTTTAAATATTCATCACTAGATAGCAATTCATTATTCAATAATTCATCATATACCCAAAGAGTTCCATGACAAACAACTCCCTCAAGTACAGTCGCTTGTCTTAATCCACTATCTCCAGAAAGTAAAACCCAATTTCTTTCTTTAGCCAATAGCTAAGACGATGCTATCTTGAATTGAAATTGCTTTTTTATTTTTGGTGGCCTGTATTCACTTTCATATTTCATTGCGAGTTTTAGTTCTGATATTGTTGCATCAGTTATTAATATCTTTGCCAACAAAATTATTCTTATCTTATTAAAACAAGACTGACACAACACTATTACTCACAATCAAATAATGGCACAATGATATAATAATTATATGGACGAAAAAAGAAAGAAAGTACTGATTGTCAATGATGAAATGGTGGCTGGTGGTGTAGCCAGAGTGTTAAACAATATGCTTTCAGAAATTGATGATTTAGATGCAGATATAGATATCTTAATTCTTCATCCCCATGGAGAAATGATGAAAGATATTCCTTCACAATATAAGGTATTAGACTCAACTCCATTTTTTGAGATGTGTGATTTGCCTGTTTATGATGCTTTGTCTAAACAAGGATTTAAAATAGCATTTAAAAGAATTATTTTCTTTTTATTAATGAAAACAGGTTTGATTCATCACTATATAAAAAAAGAAAGAAAGAAAATCATTAAAGAAAATTATGATGTAGAAATAGCTTATAAAGATGGCTTCTGTACTGTCTTTGTAGCTGATGGTGATAGTAAGAAAAAAATTAGTTGGGTCCATGTCGATTATGAAAAGAATAATTACTCAAAGAATCATATGGCTCTAGTTAAAAAGGCTTTAAACAATATCGACGAAATAGTTGCTGTTTCAAAAGATGCTGGTGAAGCCTATAAAAGAGTATTTAATTTAAATAGTGATATTAAAGTGATTAATAATTTCATTGATGAAGAATTGATCAAAGAAAAAGCTAGGGAAGAGTATCATTATCCTACAAATGATTTTAATATTGTAACTGTTGGTAGACTTCATCCGCAAAAGGCCAATCTTAGAATGATGGAAGTGTGTCGTAGATTAAATAATGACGATTTAAAATATGATTTCTATATTGTAGGTGATGGCGAAGAAAGAAAAGCTATTGAAGAAAAAATTAAAGAATACAATTTATCTAATGTTCATCTTGTTGGCTATGATACAAATCCATATAAGTATATTAAGAATTGTGATTTATTCTTATTACCAAGTTTATATGAAGGTGTGCCAACAGTTGTTTATGAAGCATTGACGATTGGAAACATTCCTATTGTTTCAACAAAGGTCTCTGGTATTGTTGAACAGTTAGGAAATAATGAATACGGAATCATTATCGATAATAATGAAGAAGCATTATATGAAAAATTAAAAGAAATAATTAATGATCATACAATTATTGATATCTATAAAACAAAGAAAAAAGAATTAACAAATAACACTATTTCAAAAAAGATGATTAACGAATTATTCAATTAATCATCTTTTTCTTTGAAATAATTAGAGAAATAAATAATAGTTTAAACATTTTATTAGTAAAAAATTATTAAATTATTTTGGTAGAAGCATCAAGAATTGAACTTGAATTTAGCGCTTATAAGGCGCTTGTTCTTGCCATTAAACTATGCTTCTATTTTGGCGCAAAGAGAGGGATTTGAACCCTCGCATCACTTTTGTAATCTAACAGTTTAGCAAGCTGTCCTCTTTACCATTTGAGTATCTTTGCACATATGGAGATTCCGGTGAGATTTGAACTCACGATTAGGCGGTTGCGGCGCCTCGCCTTTCCTCTTGGCTACAGAATCATTTGGTGGATCCAAGTGGGTTCGAACCACTGACACAAAGACCTTCAATCTTCTGCTCTACCAACTGAGCTACAGATCCGTTTGGTGGGTAGGGATAGATTCGAACTATCGTGCTGTTAAGACCAGATTTACAGTCTGGCGCAATCGACCACTCTGCCACCTGCCCATTGGCGATAAGTGTAGGATTTGAACCCACGGTATCTTTCGATACAACAGTTTTCAGGACTGTCGCCATAAACCAGACTCGGCCAACTTATCATTTGGTGATGTTACCGGGACTTGAACCCGGATTGCCAGATTGAAAATCTGGTGAACTAACCTTTATTCGATAACATCTTTTGGCACCCTCACTAGGAATTGAACCCAGATTGCAAACTTAGAAGGTTCGTGTATTATCCGTTATACGATGAGGGTATTGGTATCCCTGGCACGATTTGAACGTGCAATAATTGGTTTTTAGCCAAATAGTTTTTCCATTAGCCTATAGGGATGTTGGTAGGAACTGTAAGAATCGAACTTGCATCACACGATTATCGATCGTGCGTTTTACCATTAAACTAAGCTCCTATGGCGGTCCTGAAGGGAGTTGAACCCTTATCTTTTGATAGACAGTCAAACATATTAGCCGTTATACGACAAGACCGTTGGTGAACGAGGTGAGATTCGAACTCACAAACAATAGTTTCTAAGACTATTTGCTAAACCTGTTCGCATACTCGCTCATTGGCAGAAGTGCTTCGACTTGAACGAAGATAAATAGGTTTGGGGGCTATTATCCTGCCATTAGACGACACTTCTATTGGTCTAGAAGAAGAGATTTGAACTCTTGACCTCTCGGCTCCAGACCGATGGCTCTTCCAAACTGAGCTACTTCTAGATATTTGGCAGCCTCTGCAAGACTCGAACTTGCATGTGTGCGGTTCAAAGCCGTATGCGTTAACCATTTCGCCAAGAGGCTATCTGGGCAGACTATTCGGAATCGAACCGAAATCTATTGAGCCACAATCAATTGGCCTACCATTGGCCTATAGTCTACATATACTTAGCCTAGGGGAAGATAGTTTACCGACTGCTACTATCTTCCCTAAATCTTCTTAAAAGAATTATTTTTCTTTTGCGATTATTTCATCTATAGTGGTTTCAAACAACTGAGCTAAAACAACTAAGTTATCTACGCTAGGTAATGTTTCACCTCTTTGCCACTTGAATATCGCTTGTGGAGTATTGAAGCCCATTGCCTCTTGTATTTCTTTTATAGACAAACCTTTTTCTTTTCTTAAACGAGATATATTGTTTCCCGTTTCTATCATATTTAATTTTATTAACACCATATAAATCACCTTCCTTAAACAAAAACCGCTCACCATTCTGCAACAGTGAGCGGTCATTATCCAAGATTATTAAGATTATAAATCTATTGCCTAATTAAAACTGAAGCAGAATACGTACTGAAAAAATCATGATCAAAACTAATAGATAGTTGAGGTTCATGCATACAATAATTTAAAGTACGTATCATTCTGACTTTCATATTATTTACTCCTTACGAAATTAGTATAACAAATTAAAAATAAAATAAAAGTATACTGTTAGTATATTTTTATCATTTTAGTTTAATTGAATCTTTTTATTGATTGTTACTTATCCTTGGCAAGTTAAACAGCTTGAATAGTTTTTCTTTATCATCTTTATATTAAAATCTACTGGTCCATCAATGCCATCTATTTTTCCTTGATCAGAAACTTGCCAATAATCATACGGATAAGCATAAGTTGTATAGTTTGCATAATGTGCTAACCAAACAGGTCTATCTTCTTTTTCTCCCCAGATATTTTCTAGATAATATTTGCTGCCATACAACATGCTTTCATATCCTTTAGCTGTCACTTCCTTTTCAAAGACATCATATAAATAGTTCAATTCTTCAAAACTCATTTGATATTCTTGATAATTCAAAAAATTTTCCCAATCAAAGATGATAGGTAGTTCTAATTCTTCTCCTTCTATTAATTCAAACATCTGTGATAAAGCTGCTTTCAAATCTTCTTCATTATTATCATAGCTAAATAAATAAATGCCTATTGGTAATGCGGCCATTTTAGCTCTTTCTAGATTTTGCGTAAACTTTTTATCTATATGAAGTTCGCCCTTAAAAGACCAGCCAACTCTCATAATGACAAATTCACATCCTGCATCTCTTACCACATCAAAATCGATATCACCTTGCCACTCAGATACATCAATACCAAAGCGATGATCACTATCCGCATAATCTAAAATAAAATCTTCAAATAAATAATAATCTTCATCTTCATCATCGCGAATTGAATTTACAACTTCAACAGTAAAATCCCATTGCGTTTGATTATTGGATGCATCCGTTAATGTTGCATGTAGTGGATAATAACCAATTCTATTTGTATCTACTTCACCTTCAATAATAAGTGTTGGTTCTCTATCAAGATTATCACCATAGCCAATGATATTGTTTATATCAAAATCACTGCCCTTTAGAATCTTTCTACCATTTCCACTTCTTAATACAACAGGAGCTTCATTATCGATTGTGAAATATCCATAGCTCGCAAATGAAATATTATTATAATCATCAATGGCTCTAATGATAACTGTATATTCGCCCTCATCATGACCATTATGTATATCATATTCTATTCTTCCTTCATTTATAACGACATTCTTTTCTATTTCTTCTAATCCATATTCTTTATTTGGATTTACATAAAGAGTTTTGCGTTTAATTTCAATAACTGGTGGTGTTGTATCAACTACTTCATATTTATAAGTAATATTTCTTTCAAATATTCCTTTTTTAACTTTAAAATGATATTCATTTTTTCCAACTTTACTTGTATCTAGATATTCATCTTCAATGATGACTTCACCATTACTTCTTAAAACTAAATCAATTGCTTTGTACTCAATATCTTTTTCTAATATCTTTTTATCCTTATCAAAATGAATCTTTGGACATAACAAAAGTATAAGCAGCACAATGCCCACAATGGAAATTATTCCTAGTAAAAGATATTTCTTCTTATTATTTATTGTCATAATAAATTTCTATTCGATTTATCTTGTCAATATCACCATCTAAAATATCGCCATATATT
>CAMKTV010000006.1 GCA_946415785.1 uncultured Solobacterium sp. | reverse complement strand
AAGGCATTAATAAGACTGTTTAAGTCTATGAAAGACTATATTGTATCAAAGATGGAATATCCACCAATTGATAAGTTTAATGAGATAGCTATTAAAACATATGAGAATAGTGATGCTATAGATGATATAAGAAGACAGATGGTTACTCATAATCAACTAAATACTTTTATTAAGATATTTGATGATAAGAAACAGGAAGAATTACTTATACTTGATGGACAGCCATTTAAGGCTGATTTAGCTTATAAGAAGATATTTAATAAAGCAAAGAAAAATATCATTATCATTGATGATTATATAGGCATTAAAACTATTGAACATTTAAGAGATATAAAAGAAAACATCAAAATAACAATCTATACCGACAACAAGCACAAACACTTATCTCATAATGAATTAACTGACTTCTATAAAGAATATCCTAAGATAAAACTATCTTTTAAGAAAACTAATGATTTAATACATGACAGATTCATTATTATTGACTACAACACTAAAGATGAAACAGCGTATCATTTAGGATCTTCTATTAAAGATACTGGCAATAAGATTACAATGATTAATAGGTTTGTTGATTCTAAACTGTTAAAGCCTGTTATAGATAAATTAAAAAATAGTGATGATAAGATTATCTGATATTTTTATTAACTTGTATTTTTAATGATAAAGGTTATTGTAAGATTAAATTCCTAAATACGCTTATTCAAATTCTTGCTCTATAAATTCTAAAGATTTCGCTCAGGCTTATATGAACTGGGTAGCAGAGATAATTAATCTGTTAGGACAGATATGTCTGTTATTAGGCGTAAATATCTTACACAAAGAATTTAAAAAGAATAATTACTAATTATTCTTTTTTCATTGCATCAATATCAATATCTAAGAATCTCTTACTATTCTCTTCAAATTCTTTTTCATTGCCTGATGTATAGAATTCAAGAAGAGAATTTTTTATTTCCTTGTTTTCTAATTCATCTAAGATATATTCACCCGCATTTATTAAATTAATCGGATAATCAAAATATTTCTTAATCTTTTCTTTTAATAAAGGATAATGGGTACAGCCAAATATCAATGTATCAATTTCTTTTTCTTTTAATGGCTTCAAATATGAATCAATAGCTTCATCCATTTCTTTACTGTCAATCATTCCTTTTTCTATTAAAGGAGTAAATAATGGACAAGCCATTTCATATACTTCATAATTATCTAATTTATCTTTAAAGATGTGCGTAGAAATTGTTGAAGATGTCGCAATGACACCTATCTTATTATTCTTTGTTTCTTTGATAGCACCTTTACATAAGACATCAATAATACCAATGATTTTTATATCATATATCTTTTTAAGATCTTCTAAGACATTAGAACTAACTGTCCCACATGCGACTACTATCTCATCAACATTTTTTGAAATCAAAAAATCAATATTATCTTTCGCAATATCTAAAAGTTCTTCTTTACTTTTTTCCCCATAAGGAAGTCTTTTTGTATCACCTAAATAAATGATTTTCTCATATGCACATTTATTAATGATTTCTTTTAAGACTGTTAATCCACCCAGCCCACTATCAAATAAACCTAAGATCATTATTTATTAAATTTCCTTACCAGTTGTTTAAAGATGACTCCTCTTTCT
The DNA here is from genome assembly GCA_946415785.1 of uncultured Solobacterium sp. GTDB lineage: Bacteria > Bacillota_I > Bacilli_A > Erysipelotrichales > Erysipelotrichaceae > Colivicinus. The sequence goes on along the minus strand of CAMKTV010000006.1, from coordinate 45,909 downwards.
TCAAAATTCTTGAATTGGTCATAGCTTGAACATGCAGGTGATAATAACACTACATCATCTTTAACGGCTAAATCATGTGCTACATTTAAAGCTTCATCCATTGTTTCACAGATAATAGAGTCTTCTTTTAACTTCGCTAATTCTTCTTTTGTTTCCCCAAAAGTAATCAGTTTTTTAATCTTATCTGTATATTCTTTTAATTCTTCAAAGCCAGTATGTTTATCGTGACCTCCTGCCAAAAGGATTACTGGTTTTTCAAAAGCTTTTAAGGCAGTGATTGTACTGTCTACGTTTGTTCCTTTTGAATCGTTATAATATGATACACCATCTATTTCATCTACAAATTCAATTCGATGTTCTACACCTTCAAATGTAGAGATTACTTTTCTGATACTTTCTTTTTTAGCATCTAATTTATATGCCATTGCAGCAGCAACCATGGCGTTTTGTAAGTTATGGCGACCGATAATCTTTAAATCTTTGCGATTGAATAATATTTCCCCAAATAATGTGACGTTATCACCATCCAACATTAAATCAGCTGGTTTTTCTAATGAATAATCAACAACTCTACATTTAATATCTTTAATATTTTTCATGATTGTTTCATCATCAATATTTCTTAAAAACCAGTCATTGTCACCTTCCATATTTTTATATATTAAATTCTTTGCATCATAATAATCCTGTAAAGAATCAAAATAATCCAGATGATCTGGAGTCAGATTAGTTATTACAGCTACTTCTGGATGGAATGTAGGTGCACCTAATAATTGAAAGGCACTTATTTCTAAAGCGATATTAGCACTTTCGTTTTCGTGTCCATAGACTACTTCTGATAAAGCAGTGCCTATGTTTCCACAAGGATAGGCAATCGTATTTTCTTTTAAGATTTCATATAAAAGAGTAGTAACTGTTGTCTTACCATTAGTTCCTGTAACGGCTGCCACATCATATGCGATTGGGTATCTTAAAGCAATTTCTATTTCTGTATAAATCGGAATATCATTTTGTACAAAATATTGTACAAAAACATTAGAATAAGGAATGCCTGGATTCTTTACCACAAAAGCCCAGTCTTTATTCTTTAATTCACAAGGATGTCCACCATCATAGACTTTAATACCTAAATCTTCTAATTCCTTCTTTTCCTGTAAAGGTCTTAAGTCGGTAATAGAAACATCATATCCTTTTTTGTTAAGTAATTTGCTTACCCAATATCCGCTTTTAGCGCAGCCAATAACTAATACTTTTTCCATACTTAAAGTTTATCATAAAATGCATAATAAAAGGCATCACGCTTAGCGCAATGCCTTATATCTAAATTGTTTATTTTTTATTAGTAGATGATTGATTCATCTAATTCAATTTCAAATAAATTAAGGAAAGTTTTAATTTCTTCTTTAACTGATGAAGCCGCTTTATATTCAAGAGCCATCTTTGAATAAGCCTTCTTGATTAGATCAGGATTCCCAAAGCCCATTACACTTAAATCTACTTCATCAATTCTCTTACTTAATGCTTCATTATCACTGTTGTATAAAGAGATAGATGCTTCAATCTTATTTAAGAATTCTTTGACACCTTCTTCATTTTCTAATGTCTTAACATTTACAAATAATGCAGCTTGTGGATAAGAACTATAACCTGTTTTTTCTTTATATAATTCCTGAATATCCATTAGTTCATTTAAAGCTACTTCACTTTTAGCCTTAGTCATTGTAAGAACCGGTTCTGCTAAAACAGCTGAAACATATTCTCCTGCAAGTAAGGCGGCACTTGCTTCATTTACCGCATTGAACCATTCAAATTCAAAGGCACCTAATTCATCACTTAAATATCCTAATACTTTGCCAGGAACAGCAGCTTGACCAAAGGCAGCTACTGGTTTTTCACTTGCTTCTTCAATACTTACAGTTGATACCAAATGAAGATTACCCCATGTAAGGATGGCAGCTAATTTATAATTACCTGTCGCTTTTGAAAGTTTAGCACCTAGATTAATTGGCGCAATAATCACATCAACATTACCATTTGAAAATTCTGCCTGTAAAACATCTGAACCATCAACGATATCAATACTCATATTTTCATCATCAATATAATCTAATAAAGAAAGTGATGGTGCTCCACTTGGTGAAACAATACTTAAGCTAAGTGATTCATTTACTACTTCTTCATTCTTTGTGCCACTACAGCCAACTAAACATAAAACCATTAATACTAATATAAAAATCTTTTTCATTTATCTTCCTCCCGCAATAATTATAAATAAATAAGATATAATAATATGTGATTTAAATCACATTATGAATATTTTAGATTTATTAACTAAAAATGAAAAAACTCTTTTAAAATATGAAGAATATAAAGAAAATTCATATCTTTTTTATCAGGATGAGAAATGTACGAAGATTGGTATCATCATTAAAGGATCAATTAAGATTGCGGCATATTCAACACTAGGCAATGAACTAATATTTAATGTGCTTCATATAAATCAGATATTTGGCAATAATCTTTTATTTTCTTCTAGTCCTTTCTATAAAGGTGATGTTATTGCCCTAGAAGATTGTTTAATTGCCTATTTAGATAAAAATGATTTATTAAAAATATTAAATCAGAATAAAGAATTCTTATTAAATTATTTAAAAATTCAATCTGATTTTGGTAAAGAATTAAATTCCAAGATTAAATTATTATCATTAAATGGCGCAACAGAAAGATTAGTCTTCTTTTTAGAAGAAAATGATGGTCAATATGAATATAAGACAATCAATGATTTAGCTAATCTATTAAACCTTCAAAGAGAAACACTATCCAGAACTATCAGTTTATTAATCAAAAAGAAAATCATTCAAAGAAAAAATAAAACACTAATTTTAATTTAGTGTTTATCATATATCATATCTTTCAATCTGTTTTTGTTTGCTTTATATTTTATTGATATCTTATTAACTGCTTCTTTAATAGATTCACCTTTATCAATTAATGATTTTAATTCTTTTTCTACTTCATCATAATCAATTTCTTCTGTTTGTTTTTTGCCTTCTATAAGTAAGACAATTTCACCTTTAAGATTCTCTAATTTAATTAATTCACTTAAATTATCTCTGATAAATTCTTCATGTATTTTAGTAAGTTCTCTGGCAATTACAGCTCTTCTATCACCTAATACTTCTAAGACAATATTTAATGTCTTATTGATACGATGTGGTGCTTCATAAAAGATGATTGTATATGGAAAATCTTTTAGGGCCTCTAATTCTTTTTTAGCCTGTGATGGTTTTGAATTTAAAAATCCATAAAACATAAAATGCTTATTATCAAGACCACTTGCGACTAAGGCATTTAATGCGGCATTAGGTCCCGATATAGTTGTGATTTCAAATCCTTCATTTATGACTTCATTAACTAATTCATATCCTGGATCACTTATTAATGGATAGCCAGCATCTGATACCAAGGCTACATTTTTATCGTCTTTTAATAAATCAATGATTTCTTTTGTCTTAATTTCTTCATTGAAATTGTGATAAGAAATCATCTTCGTGTGAATATCAAAGTGAGTTAAAAGTTTTAAGGTATTTCTTGTATCTTCGCAAGCTATCACATCGACCATATTTAAAACATCTAAGGCACGCTTAGATATTTCATTTAGATTCCCAATCGGAGTTGCGACAAGATATAGCTTAGATTTCTTCAAGATTATTTATTTCCTTATCTTCAATATCTTCTTCTTTATTGTTTCCAATCTGATACTTGCCATATTTAACCAGATCATCTAATGTAATAAATATCGCATGTTCATGATTTTCTAATTTACATGTTCTGGCAATGACATTCATTGAAGTGATACGATATTTTTCACCATCATATTCCACAAAAGAATTAATCTTTGGCAAATCTTTTCTTAAGTCCTTATATGCTTCATCTTCATATTTTAAGCAGCACATTAAATTGCCACACTGTCCTGACAGTTTTTGAATGTTTAATGCCAACAGCTGATTCTTTGCCATATTGATTGAAATACGATCAAAATCAGAAATGTATTTAGCACAACATAGTTGTCTTCCACATTGGCCAATACCAGACACCATCTTCGCTTTATCTCTTGTGCCAACTTGTCTTAAATCAATACGACATCTGAATATAGATGCTAATACTTTTAATAATTCTCTAAAATCTACGCGATCATCTGCGACATAAATAAAAGTTATTTTAGTCCTGTCTAATGTATATTCAGCTGATAAGATATTCATGCCTAGATTTAAATTGTCTGCTTCTTCTTGGCAAATATCTTTGGCTGCTAAACAATCTCTTTGATTCTGTAAGAACTGTTCCTCATCATTTTGATTAGCTTTTCTGATGATTGGTTTTATTTCAAAATCAACATTTGGATGGTCAAAAGGTTCAGTGATGACTTTCGCATATTCAACACCACGCTGAGTTTCTACTACAACAGCATCATCTTTTTTGATTGACAAATCATTTGTATAAAACGTATATGTCTTATTGGTAGTTTGAAATCTTACCGATAAATATTTAATAATTTCACTCATAATAAACTCCCACTTTATAATATTATCTTAGCTGCAATTTGGTCAAACAAGAGTCCTCTGTTTACAGGAATATTTGTTTTATTCTTGGCATCTAAGAAGATATTTAATAATTTTGAAATATCATTTTGTTTTAAAAGATCAATATAATAATCATATTCTTCATCATCTGTTTTTCTATCATTTAAAGCATCTTCTAATATCTGAATAAAGATATCTAAATAATAATCTGTCACTTCTTTAACTGCTTCTTTAGGAATAATGTTAAAGAATTCTCTTGAATATAATATCGGAATGTATTTTATATTGTTTAAATTATCAATTGTCTTATAGACAAATTCTTTTCCTAAGTTGTAATTATCAGTATTAATATCTAATAATTCATGTTTAATGTTGCTTATCAAATAGGCATCAATATAATCAAAGTCTCTATTTTCATATTCTTTTATTAAGAATGAAAAATCTCTTGTCATAAAAGGAATCTTTTGACATCTTGAAACAATTGTTTCTAATAAGGTATCAATATTATCAGAGATAAAAATACCATAGATGTCCTGTCCATGAGGTTCTTCCATGAATTTAAGAATCATGTTCAATACTTTAGAAGTTGCGTTATTGATGTTATCAATAATATATACTTTCTTGTTGGCTTCTTCTAATGCTGTTTTAGATAATTCTTTCATCAGATATTCAATTTGGTCTTTCTTAATTAATGAAGCGTGCCCATCAATATAAAAGACATCAAAATATTCATTATTCTTAATTCTTTTGCATGTATTACATTCTTCACAGGCGAAATCATCTTTTCCTTCAATGATGCTTTGAGCTAATAAGAAAGCCGCATCCTTCTTTAAAGGATTTAATTCTCCATATAATAAATAACTGTGGGCTAAATGATGATTCTTTAAATCATTTCTTAAACTAAGATAGGCCACAGTTTCTTTTTCTTTTAATATTTCTTTAATCATGAATTAAATCAATTATTATCTTATATACTTCATTAACTACTTCATCAATTGTTTTAGAAGCATCAACGACTTTTGTGTCTTTAAATCTTTCTAATACAGCTTTATAGCCTTCATTAACTAGATGATGAAAATCTAGAGATTCTTTATCTAAACGATCTTTAAAAGTACGCTTTTCAATTCTTTTAAGACCTTCTTCTTCATTGATGTCTAAATAAATAGTCATATCAGGATAATCTTCACCAATCGCAAATTCGTTGATTTTTAAAATATCATCAAAGCCAAGCCTTCTGCCATATCCCTGATATGCTAAAGAAGAATAGACAAAACGTTCACAGATTACAATCTTGCCTTCCTTTTTAGCTGGTACAACCTTTTCTACTAGATGTTGGCGACGGCTTGCGGCATATAATAATGCTTCGGTCTTAGCATCCATGGCTGTATTTTTTGGATCAAGAATGATGTTTCTTATTTCTTCAGCTATTTCAATACCACCAGGTTCTCTGGTATGAACAATTTGATAGCCCTCATTAATTAGTTTCTCGCAAACAATATCGCAAACTGTGCTCTTGCCAGAACCATCAGGTCCTTCTAATACAATAAAATATCCTTTTGACATTAGTTCAATTTCTCCGGTTTAGGTTTAAACGTTTTCTCAATTATTTCATTTATTTCTCTTTTAACATTTTCATATTCATCATAAGTCAATTCAATGTTTGACGCATTGATTACTTTTACTTTTGGTGCATTCTGATTTGGACTTAAGATTTCATTAATAAATTCATATTGTCCTATAGGCATAATGACATATTTGTCTTCTTGTCCTTCCTTGATAAAAACAACTTCATTTTCATCAAGACTATCTAATTCAGTTTTAATATTTTCTAATTCTTTAATATCAATATCCATAATTCAATTATACCCAATTAATCTTCTTGCATAAACTTATGATAGATGCTTAAAAATGGTTTATATAATAGACATCCTAAAATAACACAAGAAATAAATTCACCTAAAAATACAAAGGCACCATTTAAGGCAAATGTCGCGAAATTAAATACTTCACCATAATAAGCAATCTCTAAACCAATGATGATGCCATTAAATATACAAGGCATTAATAATGATAGTATTGGTAAATTAAGCCACAATTTATTTCTAAAATAATAGGCAGTTAGACATGAAAGAAGTGTAGCTAATGTACCAAAGATAAAATCTAATGGGAAATTAATTCCCATACTGATGCCTATGATATTAGTCACAAGGCACGCTACAGTCAAAGGAATTGTATATTCTAGTTTAATTAAACATAATAAGACAAATACTTCAGCGATTCTTACCTGAATCATACCAAAGGAAAAAGCTCCTAGGGCAATACTTATGGCTACATATGCGCCAATTACTATACTATATAAAGCAACCTTTCTGCTGTTCATGAACGATAACTCCTCTCTTTATTATTTGCACACCAAGAAAAGAAATAAGGGATTGAAAGCAGATCTGTAAAACAGGCTTCAACACAATCTTGAAATACAACTGCTTCAGGATCATCGTTTCCTTCTAAATCCCAGATGTGATCAATATAGTCAACATATTTATATTTATGAAGAAAATCAGCGAACACTTCTTGAGCCTTTAATTCGTCTTCGTGTTTTAATAAGACAACCAATAATAATAAATAGTCTTCTATTCTGTTAAAATCTTCTTTTTGATATAAATCATAGAAAGCTTGCGCATTTTCAGTTAAGCCATATAGACAGCCTAAACGATAAATGATTTCATCATCTCTTTCCTTTTTTAAAGAAAGGATTTTATTATAGATTTTAATTGCCTTTGTGAAATTCTGTATACCAGTTAAAAAAGTCGCATACATTCTAAGAACCATGATATAAGCTTTTTTTGAATAACTTGTATAGTCTTCATATTCATAATTCTTTGAATATAAGGCGTTAAATCTAGAATCCTGTCTTGTTTCATCATTTAAACGTAAACAGACATAATTAGCTTCTACACATAATGGATAATCATCTAAAACATCTAAAGCTCTATTTAAAATAGTGTCATCATCATTAAACATTCTAAAGATGGCCTTCTTTTCTTCTTCGTTTGCGTCACCATCTATCTCGTAATATGGGAAATTGGCAGCTATAAAAAAGTTATCGAAGTGTTCTTCAATTTCTTTTATATCCACAAGCGCCGATACTTCTTCAACTAATTCATCAAAATTAGACATCTAAACCTTCCATTTCTATATGATACATTAAGGCAATTGTTTTAGCGTCATCAATTATTCCTTCTTTAATCATCTCTTTTATTTCTTTAAAACTGTATTTATAAATAGATAATCTTTCATCATCATCAAATTCCTGACCTACATATTCACCTTTTTCTCCATAATACAAATGAATCTTTTCACTTGTATAGGCACATGTAGGAATAATCTGGCCCATTTTCTTAAGATTTAATACATCATAGCCAAGTTCTTCTTTAGCTTCTCTTATTATCGCTATATCGACATCTTCACCTTTTTCAATCTTGCCTGCACAGAATTCTAACATCTCTTTATCTTGAACATAACGATATTGTTTAACTAAAAAATATTTGTTGTCACTTAAATCCTTTAAGGCTATACAAACACCCCCATTATGTAAGACAACTTCTCTAAATGCTTTTGCGCCATCATCTATCTGAATATCATCAACACATAAATCGAGTATTTTCCCCTGATATATAACTTTTCTGTTTAATCTCTTTTCCATTGTCCCTCTATATTATTGTTACCAAAAAAATCTAAAATTCCTATAAAAAACTTCTCTTTTTTGAGAAGCTTAATCATTATCATCATTTGAAGGTAAATAGAAGACTTTCTCATCACCTTTAGAGAACATATATTCTCCTCTGGCAAAGGTTGTGACATAATTAGGATCTTCTAATTTATTCTTCGTTGTATATAATGCCGCATTCTCATCTTGAAGCTTTATCAGTTCAGCTTCTACTAATTTAGCCTGTTTGGTTAATGTATAGAAATGATGAACCTGTTTAGAAACTCTTATTGAAATAACTATCGCAATCACAATCAAAAAAATCGAGATAATTTTACTTTTAAGTTTCTTATTTAATCTTCTGACTTTCTTTTTTTGCGTCATGGGCTAATTATACCTCATTACTCTTTGTTTCTTCAACAACCTCATACATCTCAAGGGCTTCTTGTTTAGAAGCATTTTCTTTAACTTCTAACACTTTAAATTTAATTGTGCGATGTCCAAATTCAATTTTAATGATGTCACCAACTTTTATTTCACTGCTGGCCTTGGCCATTTTATCATTGATAAAAAGACGCTCATTAAGAGCTAATTCCTTAGCGACTGGTCGCCTTTTTAATATACGCGCTACTTTTAAATATTTATCAATTCGCATCTTTTCTTAGTTTATCTAAATTATCTACCAGCTGCATGATTTTATCAATGCCACTACTTTCCTTTACAATACTTAATTCTAATTTGTTCGCATGATAACTGATCTTAATATCTCTAGATAGATTATTACAGAATTCAAACAATTTTAAGCCATCAATATTATCAGAATATTCTTCACTTAAAATAATTCTAAAGATACCATCCTTAACGATGATTCTATCAATTGAATTAAGATTTATTAATAATTCAAGTTTCTTTTTATTAAACAGAGCTTCGATTTCTTTAGGAAGATGTCCATATTCATCCTGAATCTTTAAATAGAAATCTAACAAATCATTTTTATTATCAATCTTATCTAATTCATGATATAGATTTAATTTTTCATAATCATTATTAGAGAACTGTTCTGGAATATATGATTCAAGAGGTATGTTGACTCTGACTTTTTCTTTTTCTTCTTCTACTTCTTCACCTTTCTTAATCTTGATGGCTCTATTTAACATTGATAAATACAGATCTAAACCGACATTATCAATAAAGCCTGACTGCTGCTGACCAAGTAAATCACCAGCACCTCTGATTGTTAAATCACGCATCGCAATCTTATAACCGCTTCCAAGTGAAGCAAATTCCTTAATAGCTTCTAGACGTTTATTTGAAACTTCACTTAATTCTTTACCTTCAGGTATCAGTAAATAGGCATAAGCTACTCTATCACTTCTGCCAACTCGGCCTTTAATCTGATAAAGTTGTGATAAGCCAAAGTTTTGTGCATTATCAATAATAATGGTATTGGCATTTGGTACGTCCAGTCCAGTTTCTACTATTGTTGTACAAACTAAGACATTGATTTCACCATTATAGAAACGATACATGACATCTTCAATTTCATCTGCACTCATCTTGCCATGTACAACTTCAACTTTCGCATAAGGAATATCTTTAGAAATCTTGTTGGCAACACGATGTATTGTTTCAGTATTGTTATATAAGAAAAAGACCTGTCCCTTTCTTTCAAGTTCTCTCATGATAACTTCTTTAATCAGATTTTCATTTTTCTGTACGACATATGTCAAAACAGGATAACGGTTTAAAGGTGGCGTATCAAGAGTTGATAAACCTCTAATACCAATTAATGACATCTGTAAAGTCCTTGGGATTGGTGTTGCGCTAAGTGATAAGACATCAATTGATTCTTTCATTGTCTTAATCATTTCTTTATGTTCAACCCCAAAACGCTGTTCTTCATCAATAATTAATAGACCTAAATCTTTAAATTTAACATCTTTTGATAATAAACGATGCGTTCCAATGATGATATCAACTTTTCCTAATTTTAAATCATTAAGAATTTCTTTAACTTTTTTATCAGACACAAATCTATTCAAGAGTTCAACTCTTACAGGATATTTTTCTAAACGTGTTTTGAAAGTATTGTAATGTTGTAAAGAAAGAATTGTTGTTGGACATAAATAAGCAACCTGTTTATCATCATTGACAGCTTTAAAGGCTGCTCTTAAGGCAATTTCTGTTTTTCCAAAACCAACATCACCACATAGTAAACGATCCATTGGTTTTTTACTTTCCATATCAGCTTTAACTTCTTGAATAGCTGTTATTTGATCATCAGTTAATTCATAAATAAAATCATCTTCAAATTCTTTCTGAAGTTCGTTGTCTTCGCTAAACGCAAAACCTATTTCTTCATTACGTTTCGCATATAAGGCAATAAGTGTCTCTGCAATCTGGTCAACATTTTCCGCAACCCTCTTTTTAGTTTCACTCCATTCTTTAGAACCTAAACGATTTAGTTTAGGAATAACGCCATCTTTTGAAACATATTTACGCACTAAAGAGAATTGTGATAAAGGTACCAGCAATTCTTCATTACCTTTAAAGATGATTCTTAAATAATCTAAAGCGATACCATTAATCTTTTTAGTTTCTATTGATACATATTGGCCAATTCCATATTGATCATGTACAACATAATCACCTCTGTTTAATTCTTCATAAGAATTGAGGGTTCTGGCCTCAGCATATTTAGAGAAGAAACGGCCATGAGTCTTTCTTTGTTTATATAATTCATTATTTGTATAAACAGTTAAATCTAAATCTTTTAATACAAAGCCACCATAAATATCGCCATATAAGAAATTAATTCCTTCTTTAAGTTCATCTTCAAAAATAGAATAAGGGATATTCAATTTATTTAAAGAATTTATTACTTCACTGGCTTCTTTATCCTGTAAGACAATTAGTTTATGCTTGGCATTTTCTTTATCTATTAAGCCCATTAAATAATCAATGTTACCTAAAGGTAAATCAACTTCACTGATTTTAGAGAACGCTTCTTTAAAGGCTTCGCCTTTGATTACATTTCTAGCAGGCAACAAACGATTAAAATCGCCATAGACATAAAACTTTAATGGCAGTCTTTTAACTTCATACATCTCTTGAATATAAGCTATGGTTTCATCACTTAATATTTTTAGATGTTCATGAATTTTCTTATCATCGCTTTCATAGACATAAGCATCTAAATAATCATGAAGATGTTCCTTTTTAAAATATGCATAATAGAAATATTGTGATTGTTGATACACATCTTTCTCAATATATTCAAGACTTATTTCAATCTCACCTGATATGGCTTCAACATTATTCTTTAAGTATTCTTTTTCATCATCAGAAAAGAAAACATCTTTCGCAAAACAGATATCAACTTCATCTATTTCTTTTAAAGTTCTCTGATCATTAATATCAAATAATCTTATTGAATCAATCACATCATCAAAGAATTCAATTCTGATTGGTTTATCATAATTGACACTATATAGATCCACAATGAAGCCTCTGCTTGCGAAGGTCATTGGTGTCTCAACATGGGATACCTTTTCATAGCCTAATTGAAAAAGCTTTTTAAGTAATTCTTCTTTATCAATGACATCATCTTTTTTAAGATGAATGATGCTTTCTTTTAATACTTCTTTTTCTGGCAAATGACGAATATAGCCATATGGAGAAGTGATAATAACTTTAATTTTGTCACTGTTAATTATCTTATATAACGCCAACAATCTTTCAGCTCTATTCTCAAATGAAGAGGCAATCTCTTCAGCTCTTAAAGATTCTTCTGGCAAGTAGCTAACTAATTCATCATTTTCAAAATATGAACATAAAATATCTTTCAAACGATTGGCCATATAATTGTTTTCTTTAATCACAATAATTGGTTTATCGCTGTTCTTTGTCTTAAAAACAATTTTTAGAGCTTCTTCTATTAAACTGTTATAAGTTAAAAAGAAGAAGTTGTCATCCTTCTTTATCAATACATCTTCAACTTTATTTAATAGATTTAAATATTTCATTTATTATATTCACTCATTGTCTTAGAAAAATCATTATCTAAATAATAGATGATTGCCTCGCTAGCTTTTTTAAGTGCTTCTTTATATGCTTTTTTATCTTCAGGTAAAACTTTACCTAAAACATAATCAACAGTAGGAATTAATTTATCATTGCCGATACCAACTCTGATTCTTTTTATTTCGTTTGTGCCTAGTAAATCAATAATGCTGCGCATACCATTTTGGCCACCACAGCTTCCACTTTCACGCAAACGAATCTTACCTACTGGCAAATCTAAATCATCATAGACAACTAATAAATCTTCTGTTGATAACTTATAATAATTCATCAAAGCTGATACAGCAAGTCCTGAATTGTTCATATAAGTCAAAGGCTTCACAAAATAAATCTTTTCTCCTTTGTGTTTATAAATTGTATAGATGGCTTCAAATTTTTCTTTGTCTAATTCAATCTCAAGTTTCTTTATGACTTCATCCATAACTAAAAAGCCAGTATTATGTCTAGTCTTCTCATATTTCTTTCCTGGATTACCTAAGCCTACAATTATTCTCATTCTTCTTTATTTTCTTCTTCTTTTATTTCTTCTGGAATTTCTTTAACTTCTTCTTCAGTTTTTTCTTCAACTGTTTCTTCTTCCTTTTTCTCAAGATATTTATCTAATAGATTTAAATTTCCTAATAATTTATTACCGACTTGAGTTGCCGCAAAATCTTTAAGCATCATTTCATCTTCTTCTGGTAATTCTTCACCTGCATAAATTAATAGTGCCGCAGCAAATTTCTTAAAGACACCAATTAATGCCTTGTCATAAATATAACTGCCATATTCGCCAGCTAATAATACTTTCAAGAAATTATAATCTTTTTCTTCTTTATCAGAAAAGATTTCATAGGCACATTTGAAGACATTGAATTCAACATGGTTTTCAAATTCAGCCTTATAGATTTTATTATAAAGTTCATCCATTAATGGTTTATTATCATCTTTTAGTTTAGATAACAATAATACTAACCAGACAAAACTATCTGATATTTTAATCAGTTTTTCTTTTACATAAGCACCATTAACTAAGAAAACTTCATCAAAATTAATTTCATCAATTGTAGCTTTTGTGTCTAATCCATTAAGAACATCAGTATAGGCTTTAACTATTAAGGCTCTATTCTTAGTAGATGGGTCTGTTTCTTTTAAAATATAGGCATTAAGATTATCGGTTGCATCTTCATCACCTTTTAATACCTTCATATATGCATCAACATAACCACCATCTTTTTTTAATTCTTTTGCCTTGCGCATATTATTTAAAAGCATAAACATTACAATCGCAATCATAATTAATAAAAATGTTGAATTCATAAATGTACCCCTTAATCTATTTAATTATATACTAGCCAAGTAAGGCATCATAATTTTCATTTATTTGTTTAAGCAAGATTTCTTCATCAATATTTAATTCATTGGCAATTCTTTTCGCAACATAGATGACATTAGTTGGTTCGTTTCTTTTGCCTCGATTTGGCTCAGGTGTTAAATATGGGCTATCAGTTTCAATTAGTAATCTATCTAATGGAACATTCTTAACGACTTCTAATGGCTCCTTAGCATTTTTCCAGGTAACCGGCCCAGCAATTGAAATATAATAACCTAACTTCACAAATTCTTTCGCTAATTCACTAGAACCACTATAACAATGTAACACTCCTTTAGTGCGATATTGTTTTAATATTTCGTAACAATCATTCATTGCTTCACGTGCATGAACAATGATTGGTTTATTTAATTCATTGGCAATCTTAATCTGTCTTATAAATAATTCTTTTTGTTTATCCTTTGTTTCTGGATACCAGTGATAATCTAAACCGATTTCACCAATCGCATCAACTTCTTTCATTAATTCCAGATATTTTGAAAACTCATTTTCTGACATATTTGTATATTCAGGATAGACGCCAATGGCTTTTTTAAAACTGATGCCATCTTTTTTAATCTTTAATGTTCTATAATAATCATCTAAAGTAACACAAACTATCATCGCTTTAGTGACTTTATTATTAAGCATATTATCTAAAACTGCATCTAAACCTTCATTGTAAGTTTCATCATTAATATGACAATGACTATCTAAATAATTCATTATTTTCCAAGACAAAAGTTTCTAAACATATTATCGATTAGATCCTCTTGGTATTCCTTTCCTAATATTTCACATAGATAATGATAACTTTCTTCCAGGTTCAACATGATGACATCTAACGATGTTTCATCTATCTGTTTATTCATTTCTAATAATTCATTTAAAGCTTTCTTCATTAAAGATATCTGCCTTTCATTATTTAAGATATCTTCATCGACTAAAGTAACATCATCTTTATACATTTCTTCAATGACCTTAACTAAATTAGATATCTCCTTATCTTTAGCACAAATACTGATATCACCTTTTTTATTTAAATCAGCTTTATTGTAGACAACGATGCGTTTTTTATTTTTCGTTAATTCTAATAGTTCTTCATCTTCTTTATTTTCATTTGTGGCATCAATAACCAGAATAACTAAATCAGCTTCATCTAATGCCTGTCTAGATTTTTCAATACCGATCTTTTCAATTTTATCTTCACTATCCCTAATACCTGCTGTATCAATTAAATCTAATGTGATATTTTTTAGATTAACTTTACCTTCAACTAAATCTCTTGTGGTACCTGCGATATCAGTGACAATGGCTTTATCCTTTTCAATCAAAGCATTTAATAAAGAAGATTTACCGACATTTGGTTTACCAACAATAACCGTCTTTAGGCCGTCTTTGACTACTCTAAATCTTAATGCCTTATCAATCATTTCTTCCATTGATTTTATCCATGAATTAATATGTGGTTTAATATTTTCATTAGTCATAACTTTAATATCATCATATTCAGGATAATCAATATTAACTTCAATCATCGCAATGATATCTCTCATCTCATCCATGATTGGATTTAATAATTTTTCTATTGAACCATCAATTCCTTTAATGGCACTTTTTGCCTGTAAGGAATTTGTGGCATTAATTAAATCATTAATTGATTCAGCCTTCGTTAAATCGATTCTGCCATTAAGATAAGCTCTTTTAGAAAATTCACCAGCTTCCGCTAAACGACATCCTTTTGAAAGTAATAGATTCAATATTTGTCTTGTTACATAAATGCCACCATGACAATTTATCTCTACCATATCTTCTCTGGTATATGATTTAGGTCCTTTAAAACATGACAATAATACTTCATCAATGATTTCGCCGTTTTCATAAATATGTGCATATTTTATTGTATTGGCTGTAATTTCCTTTAAATCAGAGATATTTTTAATTATTTCAAAACTATCTTCGCCAGACATGCGAACAATAGATATAGCACCATCTTTTAAAGCAGTTGATATCGCAACTATTGTGTCATTTAACATACTACTATTTTACATCTATTTATTTATAACCTAGAAAAAAATAATTATGTTTAGACACCATAATTATTTTTTAAAATTCTTTTATTTTTAAAATTATTCACTTAAATTAAAATCTTCAAATCTTAATTCATTAATATCATCATCAGGATTATTTAAGATACGTTTAGCCTGTTTCAAGATTGCTTCTTCGACCTTATTTCTCGCTAAACGACCATTACCACTATTTGGATCACCTTTCGCTTGAATGATAGTGAAATATTCCTGTAATGGTTTATCACAATCTTCATTTAGATAATAGCCCTTACTCTTGGCGATAGATTTCGCAATCTTCATCATCTCTTCACCTGTATAATCATCGAATTGAATGATGTTCGCAAATCTACTCTTTAAACCTGAATTCGCAGTTAAGAATTCAGCCATTTCTTTTGTATATCCTGCCAAGATAACAATCAAATCATCACGATGATCTTCCATTCCTTTTACGATTGTATCGATTGCTTCTAAACCGAATGAATCATCTTTACCTCTATATAATGAATATGCTTCATCAATAAATAAGACACCACCTAAGGCACTATTAATCACATTCATTGTAAGTGGAGCAGTATGACCTACATACTTACCTACGAGATCTGCTCTAGTGACTTCTACTAATTGCCCTTGTTTTAAGATGCCAGCAGCTTTCATCATTCTTGAAACAATACGAGCGATAGTTGTCTTACCAGTACCAGGATTACCAGTAAATATCATATGCTTAGAAACTTCAGTTACTTTTAATCCTCTTTGTTTCCTAATCTGGATTATCTTCATATTATTTTCAAGAGATAATAAATATTCTTTGACACTTTCAAGCCCAACAATTTCATCTAATTCAGCCTGTATTTCTTTTCTTTCAGCTGATTCATCATCAACGATATCTAAATCAATAACTTCTTCACCAAATTTGGCTTTAATCTTTTCTTCATATATTAAAGTTAAATTCTTTAGATTATCATTCTTTAAAGAAATATTAACTAAGCAATTATATATCTTATTAATAATAGGTGTTAAAGAATCAATACCATCATCTGGTTCATAATTCTCTTTAAGATATTGTTTTAAAGAATCATCAATTATTAAATCTAATTCAAATTGTGTTTCACTTTTAACTTCTAGATCTTTTAGTAACTGTTCAATAATCTTATCTAATGCTTCTAAAGAAAATTTAGCTGTCTGTATCTTATCTTCTATTTTTTCAATAAATGATTTACCGAAAATATCCATTAATTTAGTTGGATTAGTTTCTGATACAAATACTAATGTCTTATCATTTCCATCTAAATGGTCAATGACATCTTTACTTAATTTGGCAGTAGCTTCTTGAAGCTGATTATTCGCAAAAGTATATCTTTGATTTAATAAACATTTACCTTCTAATACTAATTCAGTAAGCATACGATTAAAGATTGGCGATGCTTCTTTAAAATTCTCAATTAGGATTACAGGATTTTTGCCTACTAAGGCAACATATAAATCTTGTAAGAATAATATTTCTTGGGTAGAAGACTGATATCTCTTCATATCTAATACATAAACTTCATTAGAAACAGTCAAACCATTCTTCTTTAATAATTGGGTGATTGTGTTAACTAATTGATGACGTCCTGTTCCGTTAGTTCCATAGACAATAATTGAATTTCTTATCTTTTTAGGATCACTGCCAGTTATATAAGGCCTTCTAAAAGCCATGGTTATTTTTTCACATGCTTCATCTTGACCAATAATATTCTCTTTTAATTCTTTTTCAATTAAATCAAAAACCTGTTTTGATTCTTTTCCTAAAACTATCTTTTCTGGAACATCAATCTTCACATCAAAATCATTTTCCATTTTATTCTTTAATGATTTTAAATAATCATCACTATAGTCAGTTCCTTTTAAAAGATCATCAATACCTTTTTTATTTTCTTCCAGCATTCGATTTAATTCTTTTTCAGTTGCCTTAATTGCGCTTATTGATTCATTATAAATAGAACCGTAATCACGTTTCTTGCTTAATACTTCTTCAATCAGTTTTTCTCTTTCTTCTTTTTTCATTAGCTTAACTCTTTTAATAATATTTCATTTATTTTTCTGCTCAATAATAATTTTGAATTCTCTAATGCCTTGGCAACAAAGTTTAATCCATCACGATATCCTTTAGAATAATTATCAGCACTGCTGCCAACTTTATAGGCCTTAATTTCATCATTAACTCTTCCTTCTACAACATAGAAGTCTTTTGGATTAGATGAAGCAATCATATAATATTTTTCCAATGCTGCTTTATGTCCATCCACATAATCAGCATTATTATCACCATAATCAACAGCCTGTAAGATATTAATGAAGCATCCAGAACGCTTATCAAATTCTAATATTTTAGTAGGAATTGAAGGTCTTCTTATTGGCTTAACTTTATCTTTGAAGTCCCTTAAAGAAGTCATCTTTGGTTTAGGCTCTTCTTCCTGAGGTACTTCCATTTCTTCAAATTGTAGATTTGGTTTTTTTACAACTTCTACTTTATTTTCCTTTTTAACTTCATCTAAAAGACCATAGAGACTATCTATCTTTGTATTATTAGAAGCTTTATTCTTTTCTAATTCTTCAACTATCTTATATATGTCTTTTTCTTCCATCTATTTTTTCTCCTTAAAAGGATTCTCACCAAAGCCATCTTTCTGTAATAGACTTTGAAGTGTGCTGATATCTGCATTGATATTCATATAATCATCTTCTTGCATAGAAGCACAGATAGTCTTTAAAGCTTCATTGATTAATACGATGGTCTTGATAAGTTGAGCTTCACATTTTTTAAGTTCATCACCCTCACTTGGTGCATCTTGAAGGT
The DNA here is from genome assembly GCA_946415785.1 of uncultured Solobacterium sp. Lineage (GTDB taxonomy): Bacteria > Bacillota_I > Bacilli_A > Erysipelotrichales > Erysipelotrichaceae > Colivicinus. Next base: position 27,284 of record CAMKTV010000006.1, on the reverse strand, counting down.
TCTTATATTTTTCTAAAACATCAATAAGAATAGGCAAATAATAAGCATACAGTTTCTTAACTTTATCTTCATCACTCTTTGATTGTTTTAAGACATCAATCTGTTTTAATAAATCACATGTTTGATATAAGCCATTAGTTATTTCTTCATGTGGTATTTCTTTATTTAAAGCATCAATCTTATCAATATATTTTTCTGCTGTATTAATAACAGTCTTCTTTTTAGGTTGAGGTTTTGGTGTTTCAACTTCTGCTTTGATTACTTCTTCACTCTTATCATAGAAGACTAATAATAATTCCAGGATTCTTTCATAGACAGCAATATAGGTATCTTTAAAATCACCAAGTTTTGTAATCTTTTCATCTTTATATGTCAGATATAATTGATCAACACTTGTATATTTTCCTGATTGCGTAGTTAAAGATATTCCTTCAACTATTGGTAAAGTAATATTATTCTTAAAATATTTTTCTAATTTATTATCAATTTTATTTAAATCACCAGTAGATATCTTACTTACTCTTGATACTGAATTGGCATTAGTTCTTACACTGTTATCTTTAATTGTGCGTCTAATATTAACAGTCTGGTTAGGAACACTTTTATTTGTATTAGAATTAGCTTTAGCCAAGGCAAATATTAAAAAGGCAAATAATGCGACGAATACGCCCATTACAAAAAGACTAGCTAATACATCGTAAAATCCACTATATGCAATAGCTATAATCAAAAAAATAATTAGGCTTAACCCACCACCTGCTTTTCTTCTTCTCATATAACAAATTATACAATAATTTTTAATGAGTTATAATTATTATGGAGGTGCTTATGAGCCATTTTAGTGAAACAATAAAGAAGATGCAAGACATCACAAATGATATTAAAAATAAAGCAGAAGAAAAGCTATCTTTAACAGACGGTGAAGCTGCCAGTAAAGTAGAGGCAATTGCGAATAAGACGATTGATGTCATTAATGAAGCAGCCTTTAAATTAAAAGGCGCTATGGACAAAATTGAAGGTGTAGATGAACTTGATGACTTCTTAAAAAGAGTAGAAGAAAAATGTCTAAAAGCTAGAGATTATGCCTTTAAGAAATTTGAAGAAATCGTTCCAGATGAGGAAAAAGATGTAGAAAAATTATCAATGGAAAAATTCCTAGATAACGAAAATGTATCTAATGCATCTAAATTTGTCTTAGATCTTAAAGATTCAGTTGTGAAATTCTACAAGAGCCCAGAAACACAGCTAAAGATAAATAAAGCAGAATTAGCCGTTCTTAAATTAGCTAGTAAAGGATTAGACTTAATTAAGAGCACTTTAGACAAAACAAAGAAAGACCAATAATTACTAAATAAAAAACGATGAATATTTGAGGCATTCATCGTTTTTTATTGTCTTGTTTTATTTTATTATTCAACAGGAATTACAGAACCATCTGAATATTTATTTAAGATGAAATCTTTAATCTGCTTAGATTGTAATACTTCTACTAAAGCATTAATCTTTGCACTGCCTAAATCAGCACTTCTACAAGCTACGATATTTACATATGGATTATCTTGTCCAGCTGATTCTAGAATTAGCGCATCTTTTGTAGGATTTAAGCCATAACCAATTGCGTAGTTACCATTAATCGCAACTAAAGCACCTTCATCATATTTATATGAATTTGTTAATAATTCTGGTTTAACTTCAATGAACTGTAAGTTCTTAGGATTTTCAACTATATCTTCTAGAGTTGCATCTAATGCACCAACACCATCTTTTAATTTAATTAAGCCAGCATCTTCAAGAATAGATAAGATTCTTCCATGATCAGAAACAGAATTAGAAATAATTACTGTATCTCCATCTGCAATCTCTTCAACACTAGAATATCTGTTTGAATAGAAGCCAAATGGTTCAATATGTACACCACCTGCATTAGCGATGTCATATCCTTTTTCTGCAACTTCATTATTAAAGAAAGGAATATGTTGGAAATAGTTGGCATCAATATCACCACTATCAAGTGCACTATTGAAGATATAATAATCATCCAATATTTCTATCTTTAATTCATAACCTTTTTCAGCTAACAATGGACTGGCTTCTTCAAGGATTGTTGCGTGTGGCTCAGCTGTACATGCGACAACGATGACATTTTCATCATTCTTCTTATTACCGCCACATGCAGTTAATAATACTAAAGCAAATAAAATAACTAATAATTTTTTCATATGTTTGTCCTCCTATCTTTTATCCACTTTTCTTACAATTAAATCTCCAACGAATTGAATAATAAATACTAATAATACAATCAAGAGTGTTGCCATATACATTAATGGCGGATTCTCTCTTATAAGGCCATATTGATATGCCTCATATCCTAAGCCTCCTGCACCAATTGCCCCAGCCATTGCACTATATGAAATCAGATTAATCGCTGTAACAACAATACTTGATAATAATGCTGGCTTACTTTCTGGAAGTAAGACTTTAAAGATTATCTCGAAGTTGTTGGCACCAAGTGCTTTGCTGGCTTCGATTGTTCCTTTGTTTACTTCACTAAAGGCAATGACTGTCATTCTGGCATAGAATGGTGTAGCACTTACCACAAGTGATGGGATAGCTGCCTGCCAGCCAAGGATTCTGCCAACCAATAATTTAGTAATTGGAAGTAACCAGATAAGAATAATCAGATATGGAACAGATCTAAAGATATTTATGATCGCATTACTAATCTTATTTAATATTTTTAAGCCCCAGTTATTTGATGTATCAATAATACCTGAATCACTACTGATAAATACTAATGTGCCAAATAGAAATCCTAATATTACTGAAATTATTAGTGGAACAAAAGTTAACAACAATGTTTCAATAAGTGGCTCTTTTAATTTAGTTAATAGTCCTAACATCTACACCACCTCCACTTTCAATCCCTGTAATTCCAGTTCTGCCAAGAATGGCCCAATATCTTTCTTTTCTTCAATATGAATATAAATTACTCCAAGTGAACCAGCCTGTGTCATCTTTAAATTTGCCGATACGATATTAATCGGAATGTTTAATTTTAAGGCGATGCTATAAAGAATTGGTTTTTCTGAAGTTTTATCAGAGAAAGTAATTCTTAATAAATGTCCCTGTGGATATTTATCTTTTAATTCAATCGATAGTTTATTCACATCAACACCAGTATCAACTGTCTGGATTAGTTCTTTAGTTAATGGATCTGTTGGATTAGCGAAGATATCATCAACACTTCCCTGTTCAACAATCTTACCATCAGCCATGACTGCTAGTTTATGACATATCTTTTGAATCGTTTCCATCTGATGAGAAATCATCAGAATTGTTAAGCCATATTCTTTATTTATTTTCTTTAATAATTCAAGAATCTCTTCTGTAGTCTTAGGATCAAGTGCTGAAGTTGCTTCATCACATAATAATATTTTTGGATTTAATACTAGAGCTCTAGCTATCGCAACTCTTTGTTTCTGCCCACCAGACAAGGTGCTAGGATAAACATCTAATTTATCTTCTAGTCCTACTTCTTTAGCCATCTTAATAGCTTCTTCTTCTCTTTCTTTTTTAGGAAGACCTTTTAAGACAAGTGGAAACATGATATTCTCTAAAACTGTTTTTGACCATAACAGATTGAAGTGCTGGAATATCATGCCTATTTCCTGTCTTTGTTTTCTTAAAGCTTCACCTTTTAATTCGCAAATATCAACACCATCAATTAAGATCTGGCCACTATCAGCCTTTTCTAACTGATTGACAAGTCTAATGAGTGTAGACTTACCAGCACCAGAATAACCAACGATGCCAAATATTTCTTTATCTTTTATTTCTAAGCTCACATTTTTTACAGCACTAACATCATTCTTTCCTTTAAATGTCTTAGAAACATTAATTATTGAAATCATGCCTACCTCCTTTTAAACAAAAAAGACGCCCATAAGGACGTCTATTAAACGTGTTACCACCTTAATTCGTGTATTTCTACACCTTCTTCAAGCACCATCATGCTCTAGCACTATAACGTGTGCACTCCGGACGAAACTCACCGCATCATCAACTCCAAGACCATCTTCCTTTAAACTTCGCTGTCCCTTTCCACCAAGCAGGACTCTCTATAAGTTTCCTTTAAAGTACTCTTCTTTTCTTTGTTATTAAAGATATATTAACTTTTTTAATAGGTTATTGTCAAATAATTATTAATACTAAGACTTCCATCTGGTAGTAGATAATATGAGAATCCATTATCAGGTGATATGACAATTGATACATTTTCATCTTGTGCTAGCATAATCAATGTTTCTAAACTTATATCACTTTCTAATGAATAATAGTATGAATAATAATTCTTATTATCATAAGTATCTACTGATAATGAAGAATTTGATTCTCTAGGTCCATGATAGAAATAACTGATGCCTTCCTGACGGATGCTTTCTAGATAATCAATTGTTTCTTTCTTGTATTCACTTTTAATCTTTTTATTGCGGCTATTTGTATCAAAATTTACAGCTTCAATAAAGATAGAATACTGATAAGAATGTTCATCATCATGTTCATTTATCAAATCTAATATTTCTTTATCATCCTGATTCCAGATATTATAGTTATAACGCATGAATTCACCTGTCTTATAATTCTGTGATAAGCCAAAGCCTTCATTAATCTTAAAGATACTTGTGAACGCTAAACTAATAACCATCGCAATGATAAAGAATAATGGCAATTTATATGATAAATATAATTTTCTTTTATAGACAAAATGTGCTGCCACAAAAGCTACAAACAATAAGACATAAAGAATGAAATTATTCTTTAAGAAATCAAAGACACCGTTGTATTCAAAATTATTGCCTGTCGCAATTGTAAACATTGAAATAAAGACATAAATATATATTACTAATGGATAGGCAAAGAATTTACTTGAAGGTGTATTAACTCTAGATACATCACGTCTTTTATAACCAACTAATAATAATGTAGTGAATACTACCAGATAGATTAATAATGTGATTAAATAGCCAAACATACATTCTTTATCAAATAGTTCGACAAAAGAATAGACTGATAAATAAACTGGTGATAAATATGATGCAAATGTTAAATCATAATATGAATTGCCTGCAACATAGGTTGTCATCAGATAATTAGTCATAATCCAAATCACTAATGGTAATACTGTATAGGCACCAATCATTACAACACCATCAAAGACATTATTTGCGATTAGATAGATTGTAGTATTAAAGATTACTAGTGTTGCCACTATAACTAATATCATGAAGCAATAATATAATGTAGAAACTATATAAAGCGGAGTTTTAATCGCATAAATAATAAACGTTAATAATAATGGTAAAAAGATTGAAGCGATTGTAAAGATTATACCTGTAGTTACAATTGCATTTCTAGAAACAGGTATTGAATAATATGAATCAACAGCTTTTTTATCATGTACATAATAGAAGAAATAGACAGGTAATACATAACACAAGATTAAGGCAAGTACTCCTTCAACTGCTAATGTATCACCTACTTTTCTGTTAGCGAAGATATTTAATAAAGTAATAAGAAAGATGAAGATTAATAAATATTTCTTGGATTTTAATAAATAATTAAAATATTCCATACTAAACATTATTTCTTACCTCCTTCATGTTCATAAATAAACAATTCTTCAAAGTTTACATTTAAAGTATCTAATAAGATTGGCTCATATTTATTTAGTTTCTTAACAACTTCTTCTTTATTGCCTTTAATTACTAAATTATAAACAGAGCCTTCTCTACTCTTATGTAATAATTCAAATTCATCAAAAATTGATTCATCAACAGCATCTTTAAATGCAACCTGATATTTATTGATATATTGTTTAGATTCTAGTAGATCACCATAAGTTTCAATCTTACCATCTTCCAAAATTCCATAAGAATCACAAATGTCTTCTAATTCTTTTAAATTATGAGAAGAAATGATGATTGTTGAATGATTCTCTTCAATGAATTCATATAATGCTTTTTTAAGATTGTGTCTGACAATTGGATCTAATCCATCAAATGCTTCATCTAAAAGTAACAGTTTTGGTTTAATCGCTAACGCAAACAATAATAGCGCCTGTCTTTTCATTCCTTTTGAGAATGAACTGATCTGCTTGTTTTCATCTAAACCAAATAATTTTAAATACTTCTGATATGCTTCTTCATCTAAATCATAAAATGAAGTATAAAATTCTTTTAAGCTTTTTAGATTTGAAGCTAATGAATAATATGGATCATCATTGACAAAGAAGATGTCTTTTCTGATTATTTCATCAGCATAGGTATCAACATCATTAAAAGTAATGTTTCCATCTTCACATTCATAAATTCCACAGATACATCTTAATAGTGTTGATTTACCTGCGCCATTAATGCCAACTAATCCAAATATTGAACCATCAGTTATTTCCAGATTAATGCCTTTTAACACTTCTTTGTTTTCAAAGCCCTTGGTAACATTATTGATTATTAACATTATCTTCCTCCTTGTATAAGTCTGTTAGGATATCAACTAATTCATTCTTGCTGAATCCTTCTTCCTTTAAAGTCTTAAGCATGTTTTTAGCTTCATCAATCAGTTTTATATCTTTGTTTTCAAGTTTTGATGAAACAAAAACGCCTTTTTTGTTTAAAGTATAAATATATCCGTTCTTTTCTAATTCCTGATAAGCTTTCATGACTGTATTAGGGTTAATGCCTAATTCAAGAGCCATGTTTCTTACCGAAGGTAGTTTATCATTAGGTTTTAAGATGCCTGCTTTGATAAACTTCTCTATCTGACTACGGATCTGTTCATAGATAGAATCTTTTCCCTGTAAGTTTATAAGAAACATCATTTACCTCCTATCTGTATTATCTGTATTAATTGTATTATCTGTATTATGCTATGTCAACAAAAAAGCTATCTTTTCTAGATAGCTCATTTTTTAATACACTTTATATATTCATCAACATCAAGGCAACATTGAAGAAGATGACTAAGCTACATGCATCAACCATTGTTGTAATCATTGGTGATGCCATATATGCCGGATCTAGTTTTAAGGCTTTGGCCAATATTGGAAGAATGCATCCAAGAGATTTTGCCAACATTGCGGTAAATAGTAAAGTAATACCTATAACAATTGATAATGGTAAATCATGATATTGAATAAATATTCTTACACCATTAACTATTGCCAATGTTCCACCAACTAACATCGCAATTCTTATTTCTTTCCACCATACTTTTAATATATCTTTAGGTTCTACTTCATCAGTAGCTAATGCTCTTATGACCATGGTAGAAGCCTGTGAGCCACAGTTACCACCAGTATCCATAATCATTGGAATAAATGAAACCAGAATTGGCAATGCTTCAAAAGCGTTCTCATAGCCTGTAATAATCTTTCCTGTTACGATTGAACTTAACATTAAGACTAATAACCAGACAATTCTATTCTTATATTGAGAGAAAACTGATTCTTTCATATAGTCTTCTTCAGAAGGCGCCATAGCAGCCATCTTTTCGAAGTCTTCTTCATTCTCTTCTGACATGACATCCATGGCATCGTCGATTGTGACGATTCCAACTAATCGATTTTCAGAATCAACTACTGGCATAGCTAAGAAGTCATATTTATCGAACATCTTCGCAACTTCTTCCTTATCTTCATTAGTAGTTACTGAAATGACATTTTCTTCCATGATGTCTTTTATCTTAGTCTTAGGATCTGCCAACAATAAATCTTTAGCAGATGTAACACCGACTAAATGTCTATCACCACTATCAGTTACATAGATGGTATAGATAGTTTCTTTATTGACACCTTTTCTTCTGATTTTATCGAAAGCATCTTCAACAGTATCATCTTCATCTAGTTGAGCATACTCAGTTGTCATAATTGATCCAGCAGAATCTTCTGGATATTTCAGCATTTCATTGATAGCCTGTCTTTTTGTGACTGAAGAGTTATCTAATACTCTTGTTACAAGATTTGCGGGCAATTCATCAATCAAATCAACCGCATCATCGATGTACATCTTTGAAATGATGCTGGCAATTTCTTTATCACTCAATGTCTCAATTAAGTTTTCTTGAGTATCTGGATCCATTCTCGCAAAAATGTCAGTTGCTTCATCTTTCTTTAATAATCTAAAGACAACGGCCTGATCATTCTTGTCTAATTCATCCAAACATTCTGCTATATCTGCTTCGTTGGCATCACTTAAAAAACTTTTTAATTCCTTAAAGTCTTCATTAGCTAAGTATTCTATGATTTTTTCTTTCATCGTCTTCCTCCTTTTAAAGACGATTTAAATGAGCGCAACATTCGGGTGCTCATCTAAATCGGTAGTATAAGAATTTTCACATAAATGAACATCCATAAATGTTTTCCTCCTGCGCTTTAATTTTATATTTTTTAAATATAGGTGGTCAATGAAAAATGACATTAAAAAGACAAAAAATATGACAGGTTATACAATCGTTTCCCTGTTAGTTTAATTGATATAAATGAAATGATATTATTAAGGCAGAAAGACTAAGATAATAATGAAAGAAAAAATAATATTAAGTAATATAAATGAGCGAGAATTGTTAAGATCTTTAGCACTTAAAGATAAAGGCTCTTTTAATGTCCATATCTTTGATTCTATAAAATTAGCGAAAGAAGTTTTAATCAGAAGTGGCAAGATTATTAAAGAAACGCCTATTTCTTCTTTTAAACAGGAAGGTATTATTTATAATCTATTAAAAAATGTTCCTTATTTTGAAGGCAATACATTTGAAGACGCAAAAAATATCGCCAATTCTTTAAATTATGCCAGAATGCTTACAAGAGGCAATGAAGAAAAAAAGATGAATGAAGTATTTAAGGATGGTGAATTTAAAGAAAAGAATAATGCCATTTTAGATGTTTATCATAAATATCTTGAGTATTTAAAAGACAACAATTATATTGATTCAGTAGGCATTATTAATTATGCGATTAAAAATGCTAAACAAATAGATGCAGAATTTATTGTCTTTGAAGAAACACCACTTGAGCCATTAGAAGAAGAATTATTAAAAACTGTTTCTGGTCAAAGAATTAAACCTATTAAGATTAGAGACTTTGCAGGAATAAAATATAAAAAACTTTCTGATACAACATATACAGACGCCTATGGTGCCATAAATGAAGTTGAACATATTTTAGCTTATATCGCTAAAGAAAAGATTGCCTATGAAGATGCCCTAATTGTCTTAATTGATCCATCATATATAAATCAATTCTTAGCTTATAAAGAAACATATAATTTACCAATGAGTTTTGGTACTGGTTTAGATATAACTTATGCGAATGCTTTTAAATTATTGGTTTTATTAGATAGGTGGAATGATGGCTTTAATGGCATTGATAGTTTAAATGCTTTAATAAATGCAGAAGAATTTGATACTGATAAATTCTGGGTAAATGTCAGTGATACAAAATTAAATCATAAAGAAAAAGCTGAAATTATTAATACCATTGGTAATCTTCGTATAAATGTTAATAAAGATAATAAATTATCAGATTATAAAAATTCTTTAAATAGTGATGATGAAAAGAAAACTTATCCATTAATTGAAAAGGCCTGCAATGAATTGTATCAGGGCTATGAATATTTAATTAAGACCTACACCAAAATAAATTCACCAGATTTTGAATATAAAGCTATTAAGATAATAGGTGATTATTTAAATGATTATTTCTCTAATATACCAAATGGAACATTAAGTGATGTCATTAATTATTTGTTAGATAAAAGAATCTTTAAAGAATTATCAAAACCAAATACTATTCATATCACAAATCTCAATGGTGCTTTAGCTACCATTAGAAAACATATCTTTATCTGTGGATTAAATGCGAAAGTTTTCCCAGGTTCACCTAATGAAAATTATCTGCTTTTAGATTCTGATCTAGAACGTTTTAATGAAGAAAATGTTAAGAATTCTAAAAATAAGATCATGAATAACAAAAAATTATTAATGGATGTTTTAGATAACGCTTCTTCATGCGACTCTAGGATTCATGTTTCATATTCTGGATATAACTTAAGTGAATTAAAGAAAGAGAATCCTTCATCATTAGTATTTGAAATATATAAAAAAGAAAATGGCGATAATGTCACTACAGATAATTTAAAAGACGCAACTGGCGAACAATGTCGTTACTTCTTGGAAAATATTTCTAGACTTAAAAATATTGGTGAAGCATATATAAAAGGAAACACAATTGTTGCCGGAGAAAAAACACAAGAAATTTACACTAGCTCTATTCTTAATAGATCAATTAGTCCAAGTGCAGCTGATGTTTTCTTTGCCTGCCCACGACACTTTTATCTTGCGAAGATTCTTGGTATTGAAGAACCAGCTGACAATGATCCTTTTGTCTTAATACCTGATAATGATGAAGGTAGTTTGATTCATGAATGTATGCAAGATTATGGTGATAATCCAAGCTGGTCAAAAGAAACATTTATGGAAAATGCAGAATATAAATTTAATAAATATTTCAAAAAGCGTAATCCGGTTCATACTAAAAATATGGAAAAAATAAAAAATGATTTCTTAAAGATGGCCGAAACAGGATATAAGAATAATCCAGGAAATAAAGTTGTTGCCTCTGAAGCAAATCTTGGACCATATATAGATCCAATAACGGGTTTAACTTTTGGTGGTATAGTTGATAGAATTGAAGAACTTGAAAATGGCAAATACCAGATTATTGATTATAAGACCTATAAATCAGTTAAAAATCATGACAATGATGTAGATACCTGTTTCCAAGTTTTACTGTATGCCTATATCTATGAAAATCAAAACAATAAAGAAGTTGAATCTTGTGAATATCGTTATTTACGTAATGTCAGAACTATCAAATGTGACTTTGATGAACCTATCAAAAATAGACTAAAAGAAAAGTTACAAGAAATTAAAAATGCCTTAGATACAGGTGACTTCCCTTTAACTGGCGATCAAAGAAATTGTCGTTATTGTAAATTAGAGAAGATCTGTGGAAAAGGAAAAGAAGAAAAGATGGAGGGCGAATAATGGAATTTGATAAACAAATTAAAATTGATGAAAGCTCTCGCAAGAAAATAACTTCTAATATCAATGAAAATTATTTTGTGGAAGCTGGTGCCGGTTCTGGTAAAACAACAGCCTTAGTTTCAAGAATGGTTAAACTAATTGAAGAAGGAAAAGATATCTCTCATATCTCAGCCATCACTTTTACCAAAGCTGCAGCCAATGAATTCTATGAAAGATTTCAAAATAAATTGATTGAAGAATCATTAAAAGATACTGAATATAAAGACAGATATGTTCATGCCTTACAAAACATTGACTTAGCCTTCATGGGCACTATCGATGCCTTTTGTAATATGATAATGTCTGAACATCCAAATGAAGGATTAATACCTTCTGATTCCACAATTATTGATGAAGAAACGGCCAATGAATTATATAAGAAAGAATATGCCAATATCTTAAATGGTTATTATAATGACGATTTAACGGAAGAAGCTAAAGAATTCATGCGTTTCCATCGTTTCCCAGAAGATGCTTTTGTTTTAACACTTAATTCATTGTTAAGACATAGAGATTGTGAAATGGTAGTCCCTCCTTACATAAAAGTAGATACTGATACAGAATATGAAGATGAAATAAAAACAGTAAGAAAAATCGTAAAAGTCTTAAAAGATAATCCTAATTTCATATCTTCTTCAAATGAAGACAACGCCAAAGTATTAAGAGAAAATTTCAATAATTATTCATCTTATTTTTATGATTCTTGGGAAGATAATATTTCTAATATCTTATTCGCCTATAAACAGACATTCGGTAAAAAAGATTTCAGGCTCTTCAATGATGCCTTGGTAAGAAATGCTTTAGAAGAAGGCATCGATTATTTTGTGGAACATCAGGGTAGATCTCATCATTATGAATTAAATAAAGAAAAATTGCTTTTAATATTTAAAGAATTAATGGACCGCCAATATGCGATAACTTTAAATCTGGCTAATGACGCAAAACCAAGAATATTAGAAAAATTAAGAAAACAGGGATTTTTAACTTTTAATGATTACTTAATCTATTTAAGAGATACCTTAAGAAAAGATGCGGTTAATGGTGGCAAATTAATTAAGCACATATATGAAAGGCATAAATATTTCTTAATTGATGAATTCCAGGATACTGATCCAATCCAGGCTGAAATATTCTTCTATCTGGCTGCTGAAGATATTAAACCAAACTGGAAAGATTGTATTCCTCATAAAGGTTCATTATTTATTGTCGGTGACCCTAAACAATCAATCTATCGTTTTAAAAATGCAGATGTCGCATCATATTTAAATGTTGAAAAGATGTTTAAACAGCCAGTTGGTGAAGTATTACATTTATATAAGAATTTCAGATCTACTTCTGATTTAAAAGATTGGTTTAATAACACCTTCGAAGATCTGTTAATAGAAAGTGATAATCAGGCTAAATTTGAACCAATGCCTAATGATATAAAAGAAGACATCAAAACATTTTCTGGTGTATATAAATATGATGCTGAAAATACTGATGATCAAGCTGAAGTTAAAGATATCATTCTTAAATTATATGATAATGATAAATATCAGATATTAGACAAAAGAAAAGATAAAAACGGAAATATAGAAATCGTTAAAAGAAGAATAAAGTGGGATGATTTTATGATTATCACTCCTACAAAAGGTTGTATTCCAAAATATACAAAAGAATTTAGAAATAGTGGAATTCCTTGTTTTGTAGAAGGAAATATCAATTTTGAAGAATCTAAAGCATTTAAATCTTTCATGAATTTCTTCGCTGCTGTAAGTAATCCTAGTGATAATCGCTATTTATATGCTTCCTTAAAATCTGGTTTATTTAATATAAAAGAAAAAGATATAACGGAAGCTAAAAAGAATGGTTATTATTTTAATGTCTTAAATGATGTAACAGATTTAAATATCTCTGAAGAATTAAAATACGCTTTAAGATTATTAAATCAATATGCGAAAGAAGCTAAAGTATTAACATCATCTTCTTTATTCACAAAGATAATTAATAATGTTGAAGCATTCAAAAAACAGGGCACAGAAAATATGGAATATGTTTATTTTGCCTTGGAGTTATTAAAAGAAAAAGAAAATAGTAAAGAAATAATAACTCATAATGATGCGATAACTTTCTTTGAAAAATTATTATATGAAAGTAACAATCAGGAAAGATGTCCAGGACTTGAAAGAAATTTAAATAAAGTTCATATCGCTAATTTACATAAAGTAAAAGGCTTAGAGAAAGCTGTTGTTATATTGGTACATCCTAAAAAGAATAAAAAACCTGGTGACTTTAGATTAGAAAGATTAGATACAGGCAATAAAGGTTATCTATTTAAAGTCTCTGATGGATATATAACAATTATTGAAACTGATAAATACAAAGATCCTCATGGTGAAATAGAAAACGAATGTACTGATGCTGAAAACAAACGTCTTCAATATGTGGGCGCAACAAGAGCTAAGAATGTTTTAATCATCGCCAATAAATTAACTAAAACTGGTCTGGCTCAATCAAATCCTTGGTATGACTTATTAGAAGGATCATATAAAAAATTGACTGATATTAAAACTTTATTAGCGACTGATTCAGCTAAAGAAAAGAAACCTAAAATTACTGATTACAATCTTTTATCTAAAAATGTTTTTGATGAAAATAAAGATACATTAGAAAAATCAAAGATTAAACTATTCAATCCTAGTAAAGTCATAGATGATAATCAGATGGATGAAATAGAAGAGATAGATGAAAAAACACAAAAACAATTATATGAAAGTAGCGGTGATTCGTTAGCTACTGTTTCAGGTACCATGGTTCATAGATTAATGGAAGTTATCATTAATTCTAAAAATCAATGTGTACGTGATGAATTAATTGAATTCGTGTTAAATGATGAAATGGTTACAGGCTTTGAAGAATATCTAAATGATTTCAGATTAATGTTAGGGAAGGTATACGACGTGATGAATAGTGGTGGCTTTAAACAGATAAATGGAGCTGCTTCAAATATCCTTCCAATATTATTTAAAGCCGACAACGTTTATACAGAAGTTCCTTTCACATATAAAACAAAAGATAATAAATTATGGAATGGCATTATCGACTTAATATATGAAGTTGATGGAAAACTGCACATAATAGATTGGAAGACAAATAAAACAGATGTAGGTTTAGACAAACACTATAGAAATCAATTAGATGCTTATATGGAAGCGACTAAACAATTGATTGGTAAAGATGCAGAAGACGCGTTAATATATCACATTGATATAAACTAAAACAGGATATCATAATCGATATCCTGTTCTCTTTTTAAAACTTTAATATGGTTTGATAGGAATCACATCTTCTCTTCCAAGAAGAATATTTGCGTTCTTAAAGTAAAGGTACATGGCTTTCATAGCTTTAGTTAATTTAAGATCACTTTCAGTTTCTGGTTCATTTCTCAAAACGATTTCCGCATAAGATAACACGGAATTATCGACATGCAAATTACCACCATTTTCTTTATGAACAACAGATACAATATGATTAATTCCTAAATCTGGTGCAGCATACTTTTCAGTATTCACATAGCACATGTTATAAGAATACTTAATTGGTGTTACGCTTTCTCCATCAATAAAGAAATCATACTCATTGATGTTATGACCGTAATCTAGTTTGAAATATACTCTATAACTTGTTTCGTTACTTAATGTTAATGTTTGTCCATAAGCTGAAATTCCATCAGTATTTCCTAAAATAATCGGTTTAAATCCATAAACATCAGAATAAGAGATCGCTTCAACATTCTTATCTTCAATAGATAAAGAATCATTAGCTAAATTATTCACATTATGATTAAACAACTGTTGAGCATATGATGCATAATTTAATAAAGATTTGTAGAATGTTTTTGCTTCATCACTTGTACTATTTAAATTAATCAAACTATAAATATAATCTGTAATAGATATTTCAATTTTGTTTGCAAGTGGATTGTCATTTTTATCATATATTCTAATAGAAAATGAATCATTTAAATTTTTAGGACTCACCTCTGGTGTTGAAATTGTATAAATCCCATCATTTACATCCAAATCAGAAAGTTCAATTCGCTCTTCGTTAATAGTAATGTAAACATCTTCAGCATCTGCAAAAGAATCAAATCCAAGTTTTATATCTAGATTAATTGTTCCGTTTGCTAGTAAAGTTCCCGACACTGTTTTGTAACTTATTTTGTTGCCCAATTCGTAATATTCAAAACCATTTTCAATACAGTACCTTTCAACATAACCGTTATTTGTTGAGTAAATTGTTACATTTAAATTGCACTCCTTAATTTCTTCATTTTCTAAATTTGTGTAAGTAAAGGCACCAGCCCCAATAAATGTTACGCTGTTTGGAAGATATGCATAGTTCAAATTGTCGCAGCCATAAAATGCATATGAAGATATGCTCTTTAATTCGTTGCCATAAAAATCTGCATAATATAATTTTTCACAATATGCAAAAGCATAAGTGCCGACCGTTATTAAACTATTAGGAGTTTTTATATAACTCAAATTTGGGCAACTCGAGAATGCAAACGAACCTATAGAAACGATTGAATCATCAATATAGATAGATTTGATTCTCTTGCGATAATCCCAATTGTGCTTATTATCTAAAATGCTAACAAAATCATCAGGAAGAGCTCCGCTTCCAAAAACAATCAAAGTTCCATCTTCATATAAGAACGCTTCAAAACCATCAACAATATCATAGGCTGTTAAATAATAATCTGTCGGTAACATATATATTCCAAATGTTTGAGAAAGATTATTATATACAACAGTTATTTCATATTTGCCATAATCATAATAGCCAGGAGCAAAATAATCAATTGTGTATCCATCATTTATAGTTTTTTGAACCTCATAGTCACCATTCCCGTATACTAGTTTTACAGTTAGGCCCGTTAAATCTAACTCCATGAAATCGTTTGAATACTGCTTCTTTATAGGTTCAACAATTGATATGCTTCTCTCGCTTAATTCTTTATGATTGATGTTATTTCTTTCGCAATAATCGTTTATATAAGAATTGTTAATAGAATAAATAGTCAAATTTGAGCAATTGTTAAAAGCTGTATCGTCAATAAACGTTACATCTCCAAATATTGAAATTGAATTCAAATTATAGCAACCATCAAATGCACATTCATATATAGATGCAACTTGATCGCCAAGTATTGCTGATGTTAAATGAGTACAATTCGCAAAAGCACCAATACCAACCGATGTGATAGAACTATCAACTATTAAACTATTAATATCTCTTTCCAGCCAATAGAATGGAGAGCGTAAAAAATAGTACCCATTATTATACATAGGCATGTCGCCATCGCCCTTTACTAATAACGTTCCATCTTTATATTGGTACCATTTTATGTTTCGATCACTTCCCGTATCTTTACAATTATTGAGGTCGCTATTTGCAAAGAAATAAGTTGCGCTACCTGAGGCATCACCGCTAGCATTCCCGGAAGCATCTCCAGATGCATCACCACTTGCATCACCACTTGCATCACCACTTGCGTTACCAGTAGCATCAGGTCTTGCACCATTTTGCGTTCTAGGAATTGCATAAATAAGAATTACATTGGCTTCGTTTTCTAATTGAAAACTAGCTGTTGAATAATAATAGTCATATTGATATGCATTTATTAATTCCCATTTTTCTGTTGAAATTGAATAAGTTGCAGCATAAACAAGTGTTCCTTCTTTAATGTCGTCGTTATATACGTCAAAACCAAGATAACTATAAAAATTGTTGACTTTGATTACATAAAAATTTTCATTCTCCATCAACAAATCATAGTCATCAGAACTAGGCAACTTATCATTAATGGCGCTTATCTTTTTAAGATTAGATAGCGTTGGGTAACGAAGAATCGTCTCGGAAAAAGCATCATATGTCGATATGTGCCCTTCGTAAAAACATTCCTGTCCTGTTGTTCCATAAACATTTGTGTCGCCAACCTTTATATAACCGCCATGAGCTGCAGATACGTTTGTGCTCATTATTGTTATTAAACAAATGACTTCTAAAAATATTTTCACTAACTTTTTCATGCTAACAACCTCATAATTATTCAAAATTATATAATTTTATCTTTTTTCAGTCTATACATTTTTAATGACAGCCATTCCATTCACACAAAACATAAACTAATGTAGAATTATTTTATGAGGTTAACTTCTAAAAAAACAATTAGAGCGTTAAACACTTTAGTGTTATTGTTGTTAGTTACTATTGTCCCGTTGTATCTGCATAACCGATATTTTGACTTAGTTCGGACAAAAGCAAAAACGCTTCGTATTTGTTTGATTATTGTTTTAATATCGGTCTTTTTAATAAGTCTATTAAAAAGAAAAGATGATAATAAAAGAATAAATGGTATTATAGTTTCGCTTATCGTTTTTTCTATCATTGGTTTAATATCTTCATATTATTCCCAAAACTTTTTAGATTCTTTCTGGGGAAACAAAGGATGGGGCATTGGATCTTTCGCTATTTTAGCTGCAACTTTAATAATCATTTATTATTCATCAAATAATATTGATGAAGAATCATTTTTCATTATTTTATCAATCACTAACATCTTTATATTCTCGTTAGGAATTTTACATAGTATGAAAATAGATGTCCTTCATCTTCATGATGGAATTTATCATGAACAATATTTTTCATATATCTCAACAATAGGAAATGTGAATTGGATGGTAGGATACTTATGTTTGCTTCTTCCTATTTTTTATAAAAAAGCATCTAATGAAAATAATTCCAAATTGAGAGCGCTATATAGTATAGTTACATGCTTGGCAGTTTCTAATATACTCTTATGTAACAGCGATGCCATATATTTAGGAATATGTTTTTATCTGATAGCGTCTTGCCCAAAAGAAATTCTTTATAGCAATAATTTCCAAAAACTTGCTTTGTTGTTGATTCCTTTTGGAGTTACTTGCTTGTCAATTAAGTACTTGCCAATGTTTCAAGATAAATGTGCTAGTTTAGAATCCATTACTGCTTTTATAGTGAACAATAAATATTTGGCAGTTCTATTTATCATAGTAGGAATTGTTTGTGTACTTCTAGGCAAGAAAATTAATTTTAAGCCTTTATATAGAAATATTATTTTGATCATTGTTGAAATGGCCTTGATTAGTTCTTTAATTTATTTAATTGTTGATTTATTAAATGCATATAACAATTTTAATTTCTATTGGGGAAACAATAGATTAAGGTTATGGAAAGAAACCAATGAAATCTTCAATAGATACTTACCTTTTGAACAAAAGTTAATTGGTGTTGGTCCTGAAATGCAGGGGCTTTATTATTACGCAATTAATGAGGAACTAGGCGCAACATTCTTATCTACTCATAGTGAGCCAATTCAATTAGCATTCACTTATGGGTGGTTAGGTCTCTTAACATATTTCTCAATAATCATTCAGTTTATTATTCATTATTTTAAAAACCTAAAAAACAACGAATTCTTATTATATTTCTGTCCTTTGTTCGCATACTTTGGACAATCTTTAGTTAATAGTGGCAATCCAACCAACTTCATTATTATGTGCGTTGTTGTTTCTTTATGTTTGAATAAACTACAACCGAAAATGATTGTGAAAAAATAATTTATCTTATAAACACAAAAAGGGGTATGAAAATTCATACCCCATTTATATTATTTCTTTTAATACTTTCAATGTAATGAATTTATTTCATCCATTGCCTTAAAGATTTTCTTTCTATTAATAAGTAACAATGTGCCTACATATAATAATCCAACTATTATGATTATCCATATGTAATGTAATTCTAAACTATCTAACCATCTACATAAGAATAAACAAACAGGTACCATAGCTAATAATTCAAGAACAAATACCCCAAATTCTTTCCAATCAATTAATTGATAAACTTTGATTTGGAGGTTTTTGGCACTCATCTTCGCTAATAAATATGTCAATAATATTGTGATTACTACTGTTGCGATTGCTGGACCGATAAAGCCCCACAACTTATAGAAGACAATATTTAAAACTACATTACTTAATAAAGCACCGATTGAACAATACATGAGTGTCTTAGTCTTTCCACAAGCCGCTAAAACAATCGACATGTTCGCAAATTTAATCATATCCACTATAGTATAAAGAATAAATACTGTTTTACCACTTAGATATTTATCTCCATATAAGAATAAGATCATCTGTTTAGCAAGTATCATTGAAACACACGTGAATGTAAACGCTGTATAATAACCGATTCTTAAATAATTCTTAAATAATTTTTGTCCTGATTCATAATCTTTTTCACCAAAATATTTTGTTAGGATTGGAACTAACACTGTTAAGAAAGCTAAAGAGATAATATCGAACGGTAAAGGTGTTGCGCAATTTGAATAGATAGCGAACTGATCGGTTGAAAACCAACCACCAATAAGCATCTTATCAATATCTCTATTAAATGAATTTGTAAGAACATAGATGCCCATTGGAATACTATAGATTAATATTTCTTTAGTCATCTTCCAATTGATTAGATATGGTCTAATCTTAAACTGATATTTCTTGAAAGTGATTGTAAAATAGAAAGTCATTAAAACTTCAAAAGCTAAAAATGAAATTAAAATGATTCTGATGTCTTGTAAAACATAAGCAGCAATAGCGAATGATATCAACCTTAATGTCGCAAAGATAGCATTTCTGGCTGCGACAGCTTTGGCTCTACCAATTGATACCTGAAGGTGTTGTAAAGAAATATTAAGATTTGCGAATAATGGTCTAAAGGCAATTAAGATAAAGAAACCTTTTAATAAATTATTATCAAAATAAGAAATTAATTTAGTAGATAATAAAACAATTAAGATTGCCGCAAAAAGTCCCGCAATACATTGAAAACCAATTACAGTATTTACATACTTTTCTTTTACTTCTTTATCTTGACTTCGATTATAAAAATAATTTATGGCATCAACTAAGCCTAGAGCACAAAGGCTGGTAGCCGTTGTAACAATTAAGGCTGTCTGTTGATAAGTTCCATATAATTCCAAACTTAAGGCATGAGAAACAATCATCGTGCTTATAATGCCGCTGATTGTCGTAAATGCCTTAACGATGGCTAATAATATAGAATCTCCTGAGTGTCCTTTTAATAACTTCATTATTAGATATTCTTTTCCAAGTCTTTTTTTGTTTCTTCTTTTTTATTCTTAATAAGAATCATATTCATTGTGACTAAATAGAAAATTAGATAGCTGTTGGTAATATTATCAACTGTAAATAGTCCAAGCATGGTGCCGATTAAACCAAACATGACGCCATTATATACAAGCATATCTTGTGAATATTCTTTTAATCGATTCTTGATGGCGATAAATGCCTGACTAAAGAATGATATATCAATAATTAATCCTAAGAATAGCCCACAGCTAACTAACCATTCTAACCAGTTATTGTGACATTCTCTACCAATATTATTGAAATATTTTACCTGTCCAAAGCCTATACCAGAAACTAAGCCGTTTTTTATCCACGCCTTAAATGAGGCAATCCAAATTGTTAGTCGGCCATTTGTATCTGTCAGACCGGCACGCTTAAATGAATTAATATAGCTGCTAATTAAATCAACCGCAACACCACTTATTATTAATACAAAGACAATAATTACAACTATAAATGCCAACCACATTTTTATTGCCTTTTTATTAGGACTGACCATACCATTTACAGCAATTCTAATCGATATAATAACGGTCAAGATACCAATCACAAATGACATTCTTGAATTGGTCATAACGATACAAGTTAAAGAAATAATTAAAGATATGATATTAATTAATTTAACTTTTTTACAAATAATATTTATTATATTGATTACAACTGGTGCTAGAAATGTACCTACCACAACATTAGGATCTAGGAAGAAACCTCTTAATCTCATTACTGAGAATAATTCGTTTTCTTGATAGTTATTAAATCTCATGACAATACCAGGCATCATACGATCTGTTGTAAAGAAACCATCTAAGATATTGCCAGAAGTTGTCATTATATAGGCAATAATAAAGACAATTCCAAAGCCAATCGAAGTAGCTATAAGAACATCTGGTATCTGTTTATATGAATCAAAGGCAACTGATGCGTATATGATTGCGCATATAAAAACCGCAAAAAACATCATTGAGGCCATCACTGATGTCATATTGCCACCATTAAATAAAGACAAAACGATTATTAATGGACACAATATCCAAAATAAGAATACACTGCCATTACCAACAAATACTTTTTTATCTTTTTTTAATAATAATTTAATAAATAAAAAAACAGAAAAAAGCATGTATGGTTTTAAGGTAAATCCTATATCAAAACCATACATATCAACTGGTAATAATACCCATATTAAATTTTCAACAGCAATCTTTTTCTTTATTAAAAACAATAAAGAAAGAATAATTGCGATTGATATCCAAAGCCAAATCATCTATTTATTCCTTATTTAATCCCAATCAGATAATTCATTAAAGGCTCTTTGTTTTGCAGCTTCTAATGAATATTCATCATTAATAATCTTATAGGCATTTTCACAGCATTCTTCATAATCATTTATATTAAACGCTCTTTCTATGCCTTCCATAATATCTTTAATACCTGTTCCTTTTAAGGCAATACCATTTTCTGTATCTTTTAAAATATCTTTAATGCCACCTACCATTGTAGCGATAGTTGGAATACCTTTGCCCATCATTTCAATTAATGAATTTGGTAAACCTTCATAATCAGTTACTAAAATATTCCATTTCCATTTATTAGAAATGTTATTTATATTGTTTGCATCTTGCCAACCATAAACAGTTATATAATCTTGTGCATTTAATTTTTTAATTAACTGCTTACATTCTTCTTCTCGAACACCTGAACCAATTAAATCTAATTTATAATCAGGATATGTTTTATGAATTTCATGGAATGCTTCAATGATTTCTAAAACATGTTTAGAACTCGCCAATCTTGATAACATGCCTATCCTGTTTTCTCTGTTTTTAGTCGAATTAAAACTGATGTTATCTACATAAAGATGAATTATGTCAGCATCTTTTTTAAGTTGTTTGCCCCAGCTTTCTCTTACAGATTTTGTTTCCACAAATAATCTGTTAGAGTGATTTGCCATATATTCAATTAATCTTGTAGAAACTCTTGAAAATAAACTTTGATTATTATCTAGCGCAGGATTGCCATATACAAAATATGCAACATGTTTTGTTTTCTTTTTGCTGGCAAAAAACGGCATAAGCATTTTATCGCCTAACCAAAAGAAGACATGATCTTTTTCTTCTACATTGTTTTTGATATATGAAGACATTTTTCTTTGTAGTGAAAACATGTCTTTTATTTTTGATAATTTATTACCTGCTTTATTGAAGCCATATGTTTCAATTGTTATGTCAGCTAAATCTTTTTCAATTGATACATTGCCACCTACAATTATTACCTTTTCATAATTATCTTTAATAACACGAACGAATTTACTTAAGGTCACTTCTCCTGATTTATTTAAAGGCGTCATTGCGTTAGTGATAATATATGCATTTCTTTTAGTCATTGATTATACCTTTAAATAAATCTTCAATAGCCTTCATATAATTTTCATTAGTCATTTCCATTACGAAGGCTTTTCCTTTTTCAATAATCTCTTCTTTATTATTTAATATTTCTTCAATTGTCTTTAATGCGTCATTGACATCGTCTTCTTTAAAACATAGACCGTTGCCACTTACTTGTGATAATTCTTGTGCACCACCAACATCACATGCACAAACTGGTACACCAGCTGCCGATGCTTCTAGGCCTGCTAATGGTAAGCCTTCAAAAGAAGGTATCAATAATACATCAATAGTCTTTAATAAATTAGGAACATCATCTCTTCTTCCTAAGAATAAGACTTCATTCTCTAAATCATATTCCTTAACTTTATCTTTTAATTCTAAATAATATTCTTCTTCTCTCACGTCACCTATGAATAAACCTAATACATCTTTATTCTTATCTTTTAAGGCTTTTATAACATTTAAGACAAATAATTGTTTTTTAGATTCCTGAATAAGTGCTACATGTCCTATTACTAATTTTTCTTTTAATTGTTTTGCATCATAATTAGGAACATTTGCTTCTTCACTATTACCATTGGCGTATTTTAAAACATCTACTGGATTATAAAGAACAGCTACTTTTTCTTTTGCGACATTTTTAATCTGCTGTCCAACACAACTTGATACGGCAATTATTTTTTTAACACTTTTAAATTTTCCACAGATGTTTAGTAATTTCTTTGTTGCACCATCTAAGAAAACATGATGAAGATGCCATACAACTGGTTTTCTTGAAAGGCTTCCACAAATTGCGCTCCATGGCAAAGCAGCAGGGCCAGGGCTATATAAAATATCTGGTTTAAATTTACGAATTATTTTTAATGACTTAAAAATATTCTTAAGTGACATCCATCCATAACGGAAGATAATCAGCTTACTCTTTACACCAGTTGGTAATGACTGATCACCCATGATGACATATTGAATATTTCTCTTTTTTAATTCTTTAGAAAGCAAGCCTTCTTTAGGCACCAGACAACAGAATTCATATTGGTCTTTAAGCATATCCAATATCGTAAGTGTCATCTTCTGTCCACCAAAGATGGTTCCTAATGTTTCCCAAACTAATATTCTTTTTTTAGTCATCTATTTCTTTGCCCCGAATAATAATAAATTTAAAATCTTGATTTTCTTAATAATAAGATTTGATACTAATAACGCAATTATGATAGCACCAATGCTTAAAACAAATACATATAACCAAGGAATTGATATCAGATATCTTTTTAATACTGCCCTGCCTACAACCAATATTGGTGCGTGTAAGATATAAATATTCATTGAATTTCTACCAAGCCAGGCAATCTTATCAGAGAATTTAATCTTTTCTAATTTTTCACACAGATACATTAAAACATATATTGCACTAAAGCCGGCAATAAACATCAACAATAATAATTCATGTCCTATTAGACATAAAGATATATAGCCAGCATAGAATAATGCACATACTAAGGCAATTATTCCGTTAGAGAAAGTAAATCCTTTTTGTGCAAAATATAAGCCAATAAAAAAGAAGCCTATCTGATATAAAGAAAAATATAAATAGATGCCAGGAAAGCCAATATCCATTGGAATAATTGGTGCAAGTAAACTGATGATGCCAGTTCCTAATGCCCACCATTTTATATTTTTTCATTAACTAAAAATATCGCAATTACTGAACAAATAAACAGGACATATAAAAACCAAAGCTGTCCTGCAGGATTATTGCCAACTAAGATTGTCCAAGGTGAATAATCATATTGAAAGCGAACCTGATCTTTCATCACAATCTTCATGATTGAATAGATGATTGCCCAGACAAAATAAGGAATCATCAATCTGATTACACGATCTTTTAATAATTCAACTTTAGATTTTTCTTGTTTTATTAAGCGTAATGATACTAAACCAGACAACAAGAAAAATAATGGCATATGAAAAATATAAAGTGAATGATAAATACTTTCCATCACTTTATTTCCTTCCATAACTGGTGACATCACATGTCCAAAGACAACCAGGATGATACCAATACCTTTAGCTATATCAAAAGAAATGTTTCGTTTATTTGTCATCTGTTTCCTTAATGTTTAATTCATCCATGATTATGTTATAGATATCAGTCATCTCGTAATCAGTCTTATTAAGTTTTATGTTATTGGTAAATAAAATTGCACTGCGCCATCTGTGTCCACCAGGTGACATCATATACATGAAACCACCTTTCTCAAATACATTTTGGCCAAGTTCCCATTCACCACCCCATCTTTCATCCATCTGATAGATGATTTCAGGATATTTGTTCAGATATTCTCCATGATAGAAAGTATTAGTTCTTACAATCCATTCAAAAAGATTTTTATCTTCACCTTCAATTTTAATTGGTTTTAGATATTCAATGATTTCATCAGCTAAAGCATCTTTATCTTTGACATTTTCATTTAATCTGATGCCACCATAACTATAATTTTTAAGAGCACTTAAATCACTAAGATAGGCTCTTGTCTTTTCCCAATCAAAATCAGCACTAGATGCGAATAAGCTTTTCCACATTGGAAATTTCTTCGCTAATTTCATTGCCCACTTTGGCATACCAATAGCTTTAACACTACCGATTAATATCTTTTTGATTGATTTCTTGATTTTCTTTTTTGAAGATGGCTTTTCACTATTTCCTTTAGGAACTAAATAGCCACCACGTTTTAATAATTCATTTATTCTTACTGTATAGACAGGTCTTGCCCCATGTCCATGATCGCTCATAATTAATAAAGGTGTATCTGGATATTTGTCTATTACTTCCTTAACAAACCCATCCATTTTTTTGTACATATCTTTAATGACATCATCATGGATATTTGGTCCAGGATATTCTGGATGATTTGGATCACAATGTCTCCAGAAATCATGTTGGATACCATCAGTTGTAGAGAAGTATGAAAATAAAACATCGACATCTTCATTTTCTAATGCGAGTCTTGTAAGACGTATTTCTTCATTTACTTTGTTAAAGAATTCTTCTTTAAGTTTAGGCAAATCTTTTTCTGATGTGAATTTACCTTCAGTGCCCAAAATATCATAACGAGGATTATATAGTTTTTCTTTTTCTTTTGGATATACTCTTATCTTTCCTTCATAAGGACGGGTAATCATTAAACCATTTATATCCCAACCTTCTTTAATATTCATTGGTAAGATAACAGCACACGATAACCCTTTTTTATTTAAGACATCCCAAAAGACTTTGTCTTTAAAAGCAGAGTCATCAAATATTAGTGGCTTATAGGTATTATTCTTAGCACCTACATTCACAAAATTAATGATGCCGTGTTTTGAAGGATCTAGCCCAGTATAGATTGTTGTCCAGGCTGGTGTTGTATCAGCTGGGAAGACAGATCTTAAATGAGGGAAATTATTTTTTTGGTACAAACCATAAAGAGCAGGTAGTTCATCTTGATAACGAACTACTACGTCGATATCCATTCCATCAATTCCTAAGATAATTAATTTATTTATCATTTTTTAATACCTTATTTACGGCGTCCATTACTTCATCTAACATTTTTTGTTTATCTTGATTACCTGATATTGTTACTGCATTATACATATCGGCTACTTTTTCATATAATGGCTTTCTTATTTCAAGATATAAAGGATCAGGAATATCATCTTTTCTTGACAGGCATACTTCAACTGGTGTCTTGATATAGATAATAAGATCAGGTAAAGGCGCATGTTTCCATTTTGTCTTCATCGTCTTTTCCATATAATCTTCACCAAGACCCAGATTTGCTGCATAGGTTACGATATTATCATAAATATAACGATCAACTAAAAGAGTTGTTCCAAAAAATCTTTTAAGACGAATCTTAAAGAAAATCTGTAATTTAAATTCTAATGTCGTAAGCATAGAAAAGATTTTATAGACGCCACCTTTCTTTGCTTGAGCGCGCATATTCTCTAAATATTTTTTATAGTCACCCTTAAATGGATCACTGTCTTTTTTCATCAGAATCTTTTTTCCAAGTTTAATTAGACCTCTCATAAAAACTACTACATAGGCTGCACGAACAATCTTGACTTTATAGCCTCTTTCTTTTAATTGTTCATAAGCATATTCAATACTTGTAGATTTTCCTGAGCCATCTAAGCCCATAAAACTAATCATTGCGGGTTTCATATTATTTCTTCTTTATATAATCAATTACTTCTGATGTTACTTCTTCCCAAGTCTTTTCATTTATTAGATAACTTGAATTGTTTTTATTATTAGATGCTTTATTAATCGTATCTTTTAATTCATCTTTATTATTAATTAATAAGATACTTCCTTCTTTAGCCGGAATATCTTTTAGATTTTCAAAATCTTTGTAAGCTACTACTGATGTTCCACATGCTAAAGCTTCCATCACTGATAAAGGTAATGAGATCACATAATCTATTGAATGTGTAGGAAAGAAATATACATCAGACATCTGATATATTTCTTCTA
>CAMKTV010000005.1 GCA_946415785.1 uncultured Solobacterium sp. | reverse complement strand
ATTCTTCTTCAATACTTCTTTGACTGAATAACTCAATCTGCCCGTATTGATGCTTAGATGATAGCCTTTATCTTTTAATATGACTAATGCGTTTTTCATATTATCAGACATTACTAAGTCTCTATTTATCAATGTTCCATCAATATCAAACAGAAAGGCCTTAATTTCTTTACTTAAGTTCATTGATTATCTCCTGTAACATTTTCTTTTCTTCATCATTAAGTGTCTTGTTATCTAATAGATCTTTACGATATAAATATGTTTCTTTCAAAGACATCTTAAGATTATATTTTCTTATTTCTTCATGATTGCCATTAGTTAAGACAAAGGGAACTTCTTTTCCTTCAAATTCTACGGGTCTAGTATATTGAGGATATTCCAGTAATCCATTTGTATAGGATTCTTCTTTTAAACTGTCGGCACTTATACCTTCATCTAATAGACGCATGATAGAATCCATTACAACCATCGCTGCTAACTCGCCACCTGTAAGCACATAATCACCAATTGATACATTTTCATCTACATAGTCTTCAAAACGTGCATCGATGCCTTCATAATGGCCACACACAATTATCAAATCTTCTTTTTTTGAAAGTCGATATGCATCTTCCTGCTTATAAGGCTTAGCCTTAGGTGATGTCAATAAAACATATGATGAAGGATTTTGATTATCTTTTAAGGCTCTTACTAAAACATCAACCTTCATTAACATGCCTGCCCCTCCACCATATGGTGTATCATCCACATGACGATGAATATCTAAAGAATAATCACGGATATCAACTACTTTAACTTCAACCAGTCCTTTATCAATAATCCTTTTAATTATTGAAGTATTTAAGAAACTATTAAATTGTTCCACAAAGAGTGTTAAAATGGTTATCTTCATAACAGTCCTTCCATATCTACAACATCAATTCTTGAATTAACTAAATCAACATTAAGAATAAAAGCCTTAATAAAAGGAACCAGTTTTTCTTCATCGCTTATTTTTATTCTTAAATAATTATATTTATTTCCTTCTTCAACATTTATAACTTGGCCAACTAACACATCATTCTGATAAACATTTAAATCCTTTAAATCACGAAAATAATACTGACCATCTTCTAAAGGTTTAATATCTTTCGAATCTTTATAGATATAAAGATTCTTAAATCTTTCTACCAGATTTATATCTTCATTATCTTTTAGTTGAATAAGCACAAAACCTTTATGGTAGCGATAGTTCTTCACAATAAAAGGTAAATGTTCCTCACCAATATAAATCGTTGATTCTTTTTTAAAACGTTCTTTTACAAAATCAGTATAGGCATCAATTTTAAGTTCACCTTTGATGCCGTGTGTATTTAAAATCTTGCCAATTCTAATATATTCCATAAAGTGATTATATAAAAAAAGAGATGTTTTGACATCTCTATAAGGCTTCAAATTTAACCGAAATTCTTTTCTTTTCTATTCTTGAAGCTACTTGTAACATTTGACGAATTGAATTAGCCATTGAACCTTGTCTACCAATTAAACGCGCAATGTCTTCATTTGGTGCATAGACGTATAATAAGATTTCATTATCATCTAATGATTCCATCTGTTTTACCATAACGGCATCACCATCTGAACAAATTGGTTTAACAATATTCAATAATACTTTTTCAAGATCGATCATTACTTAGCTTTCTTCCCAGACGCAAATTTCTTCATAATGCCTTGATTTGATAAGATATTACGAACAGTGTCTGTTGGTAGTGCTCCATTATTTAACCATTTAATAATTTTTTCTTCGTCAACATTTACAGTAGCAGGATTAGTTTTAGGATCATAATTACCTACAACTTCAATTTCTCGGCCATCTCTTCTATCTTTAGAATCAGAAACTACAATACGATAGAAAGGAGTTTTTTTAGCACCCATTCTTTTAAGTCTAATTTTAACCATAATACGCCTCCTTCGCTTTATAATAATCACATATTTATAAAGTTCTGTCAAGTATTTTTACTTGACACTAAAACAGTTTTATTTCTTCATTCACTAATTCAATCTGAAATTCTTTTAATGAAACATCATATTTATCATTGATTAAAAAATCTTTAACTTCTTCTTTATTAAGAATAAGTGGTTCTCTATCATGTATCTTATTAAAATCACCATGAGCTTCTTTAGTAATGATTAATAATTCATCATTATCATTATAGATAGCAGCTAAATAGAAGTATTCTTCTTTTAAAGAAATAAAATATTTATTCTTTTCTTTATCCCATTCATAAAAGCCATCACACAATAAAACACAACGATGATTTTTTAAATCTTTATAGAAATTCTTTTCATTGACACTTTCAATTCTGGCATTAATCTGAAAATTAGTCTTATTTCTTATACCCCACTTTTTTACTGCCAAATCTAAACTAGAGCCAACATTCATGATACATAAAACATTATCAGTTGGAAAAATCTCACCCGTCTTATAGGTGAGTTTTAGTTTTTTAGCTCTTTGTTTTATCTTTTGGGAAAATTGTGAATCAGTATAACCAAAATGATAACGACCACACATTAGAATAATCCTTTAGTCAAAGATGATAATGATCTTAACATCTTCTTTGATTTTTCAAATTGATTTATTACTTTATTAACATCATCAACAGTGGTTCCAGAACCTGCTGCTACTCTTCTTTTATGTGTTCCTCTCATGATTGATGGATCTTTTCTTTCTTCTTTGGTCATTGATTGAATGATGGCCTTTGTTTTCTTGGTTGCCTTATCAGCATCAGCGTCATTAATCTTTCCAGATAATTCACTCATGCCTGGAATCATGCCCATAATTGAAGACAGTGGTCCAAGCTTCTTTGTCTTTTCTAAAGAATAAAGCATATCATCTAGCGTCATCTTGCCTAATAGCATTCTGCTCATCATTTCTTCTGCCTGTTTCTCGTCAAATTCTTCTTGAGCTTTTTCAACAAGGCTAACGACATCACCCATGCCTAAAATACGATCTGCCAAACGATCTGGATAGAAGATATCGATATCACTTATCTTTTCACCAACACCAGTGTATTTAATAGGCACACCAGTAATGGCCTTAACTGATAAAACAGCACCGCCCTTGGCATCACCATCAAATTTTGTAACAACTAAACCAGTAACGTTTAATCTTTCATTGAAAGTTCTTGAAACATTGACAATATCTTGACCTGTCAAAGCATCAACAGTCAATAAGATTTCTTCTGGCTTAATGCTTTCTTTGATGTCTTCAAGTTCTTTCATTAAGGCATCATCTATTTGAAGACGTCCTGCCGTATCAATGATGGCAACATCATAACTGTTCTCTTTGGCATATTTAATGCCTTCTAAGCTTGTATGATATGCATCAACAAATAAACCCTTTGAGAATACTTCAACATCAATTTCATTGCCTAATGTCTTTAACTGTTCAATAGCTGCTGGTCTAACAACATCACCCGCAATCATTAAAACTTTCTTGCCTGACTTCTTTAATAAATTCGCGATTTTTGCGACTTGAGTAGTCTTACCTGTACCCTGTAAGCCCACCACCATGATAGTAGTTAAACCATTAGGATTAAATTTAAGTTCATTATCGCCATCTGATCCAAGTAATTTAATAATTTCATCATGGACAATCTTTACCAACAGTTGACCGGGATCAATCGCATTTAAGACATCTTGACCAATTGCTTCTTTAGATATCGCATTTAAAAAGTTCTGGACAACTCCATAGTTAACATCAGCTTCAAGTAAAGCCACCCTTATTTCTTTAAGGGTTTCTTCCATGTTTCTTTCTGATAATTTTCCTTTGCCGGCAATATTGCGCAA
Source organism: uncultured Solobacterium sp. (assembly GCA_946415785.1). Lineage (GTDB taxonomy): Bacteria > Bacillota_I > Bacilli_A > Erysipelotrichales > Erysipelotrichaceae > Colivicinus. The sequence continues at coordinate 45,559 of CAMKTV010000005.1, read as the reverse complement.
AGTCTTAGTTAAACGTTCTTGTAATGTATCAAAAGCCATATCTAAATTATAAAAAAATCCTTGCCTATAGACAAGGATTTAAAAGTGAATATGCCAATACTGAGGGGCTGATTGGTTAACAAATGTATTCGACTCTTTCACCTACAAGTTCAGCTTTATATACTGCTTCACCATTTTCTTTATTAAAGCGGTTTTCTTGAAGACGTCCTTTGATAATAAATTTGCCACCTTTTTTTAATTTCTCACAGACATCTTCGGCCATGTTTTTGAAACAAGTGATTTTAAAGTGATCAAAATCATTACCGTCTTGGCTTTTGAAGCTTTTTTCAACACCCATTAGAATGTTACAGTATTTATTGCCGCTTTCGGATTCCATTAAAATAGGTGTTTCTAAAGCTGTACCATAGAATTTGAACTCGTTCATATATCCTCCTTTCATCTTGTAATTAAAAAATAACATCGATTAGATGTTATTAATTCTCATATTTATTTCAAATTTATATCATTTGTCCTGTGGATAGAGGTGGACAAGTGCATAATTATTAAAATCTATTTCCTTAAATGCTTCTTTTAAATCATTTAATTTAATCTGATCTAATAAAACTAGGTTTTCAAAGAAATCATTGCCATTTAAATAATCACGCAAATAAGCTGCTCCAAAATTAGAAACATCATTAAACACTCTAAATAATACTCCAAGAATATTTCTTTTTATTTGTCTTAAACTTTCTTCACTTAACAAATCATCTTTTAATGCCTTATCAATGAATTCTTTTATGTCATCTTTATCTGATTCTTTATAAAACAGAATGTTGGCATATTCATCAGCGTAATCAACTTCAAAACCAAAATAATCATTGATGATTCCTTCATCTAACCATTCCTGGTATTTAGGATTGATTGGTGAAAAATAATGTTTCAAATAAATATGAACACACCATTCCTTAAAATTACAATCACTTGGATTTAAGAAATCTGCTTTTAATTTTAAAGCATAGACATGTTTAGCTTTATTGACATCCATCTTAAAAGAATATTCTTTTCTTTTAACTTCATATGATTCATCAATTTTATTATTAACTGGTTTATATGCTTTAAGAAATTCTTTCTTTGACTGGTTGTTTTTAATAATAGACAATACTTCTTCAGGAATAACAGGTCCAATTATCATCATCACCATATTACATGGATGATAATTAATCTTATAGGCAAGTTCTAGTTCTTCTTTAGTTATTCTGTTGACACTATCTTCATCGCCACCAATGTCATATTTTAAAGGATAATCATGATAGATTGATTTATATGTTTCTTCTAACAGACGACTATCAGCTTCCTGTTTATACATCGCTAATTCTTGAATGATGATGCCCTTTTCTTTTTCTACTGATTGTTTTGAAATATTTAATGACTGCACAAAATCTAACAGAAGATTTAATGGCTCCTCAATATCTTTATTGGTAGTAGAAAAATGATAGACTGTTTCCAAGTGAGATGTAAAGGCGTTTACCTGACATCCCAAATTTGAAAACAAATCAAAGATGTTTTTTTCTTCGCTTTCAAATAATTTGTGTTCAAGAAAGTGAGCGACACCAGGATTAAATTTATAATCTTTTCCATCAAATTTCTGATTAATATTTAATGAACCATAACGTGTGCCGATGCCCGCAAAAGTCGTTAAAAAATCAGGTTTAGGAAAGATGATGACTTCTAAACCATTATCTAAAACTTCTTTATAATATGTCTCATCAAAAAAATCATTATGATATCTTTTCATCTTCATTACCTTTTAATAAATGAGTTAAAACATGTGAATAATTAGAGAATACTCTACTTATATCAACAGCACTAACTTCATTTAATTCTTTTAAATATTCATCAGTACTGATTTCAATACCATTTAAGAAATTACGATACAAATAATCTTCATACCACAAATAATCATCTGGAGCTGATTTTAAAACATCACTCATCATCTTTTTCGCAAGTTCTAATTTATTCTTGTCATAATCTAGATCGATTAAACGTTTAATCTGTTTGTTTATTTCTTTTATGACATTCTTATAATTCTTATCATCAATGCCTGTATTTATTCTGACAATCCCGCTATATGTATCATAATTAGCATTTATGTAGTAACAATAAGATAATTTTTCTCTTATTTCTTCAAATAATAAAGATGTCGGTAAGGCTCCAAGCAAGACGTTACCTAAGATAAAGGCGTAAAAATCAGAATGTTTACGATTATATGGTGTTTTATAGACAACAGAAAGAATTGATTTTTTAGTATTCTTTTCTTCAATTATTTCTCCATAATCTTTTAAGTCCAACGCTTTATTCAAAATAGAAAAGTGGCGGTTTTCTTTAAAGCCCTTTACAAATTCTAATAATTTCTCATCATAATTACCGACTAAAAAGATATTTAAACCAAAATCTTTAAATAATAATCCATAAATATTTTTAATATCATCAATACTTATATCATCAATTTCATTTAAATAGTCATTGCCAAGATATGATAATGATTCTTCATCTTTAGAAAGAATTTCAAATACTCTTTTTTTCGCATATTCACTTGGCTGATCAAGCTTTCTTTTTGTCTTATCTTTATAATCATTTTTAAATTCTTTTAATAATTTTTCATTAAAATAAACATTATAAAGACATTCTTTAAAGAAATCTAAAAAGTCATCAGTCGTCAAATCATTTAGAAAACAAGGATTGACGAAATTATATTCAATCTGAAAAGATATGATATTACTAATAATTTTTATTTCACTTAAAAAAGCTGCTAAATAAAGATTCTCTTTTGCTTGAATCATCTTTTCTTTACTAGGATAAGTTTTAGAATAATGTCCTAAATAATTGCTTAATAGTTTTAATGATAAAAAAGTCTTCTTATCAAAAGGGATTGAAAAAAGAAAACTCATACTGATAGTTTTATATTTATTAGTCTTAATCAAAAACAGATTATCTATCTGTTTGTAATCTAAAGTTTTATTCATCTAAATTAATAATCTCTATTTTAATTTCGTTGATCGTCTTTTCATCACTATCACTGATGGTTACTTTAAGGTTTTTATATTCAAAACTTTCACCAATATTTGGAATCTTATCCATCATATGAATAACCCAACCTGATACGGTATTAAAATCATATTCTTCTGTAACATTAATATCAAAATATTCAAACATGTCTTCAATATCAGCATCACAATTGACTAAATATGTCTTATCATCTACTTTCTTAAAATACTCAACCACTTCATCATGTTCATCATAGATTTCACCTACTATTTCTTCTAGAACATCTTCCATTGTGATAATACCAGCAGTACCACCATATTCATCCAATACTACTGCCATATGCGATTTAGCTTGTTGAAGCTGTTTTAAAAGAGCGCTGATCTTTACATGTTCACTTGTATAAACTGGTTTACCTAATACTGGTCTGATATTTTTCTTATTGTTTTGATATAGATAATAAAAATCTTTTTCATGTAAAACACCAATAATGTTATCTAAAGAATCTTCATAGACAGGTAAACGTGAATAACCTGATTCTCTAAATAACTTATCAATCTTATCTAAAGGATCGCCTATTTCAATTGCAATGACATCAACTCTTGGCGTAAAGACTTTACCTACATCCTGGTCATTGAATTCAATTGCATTGGTTATCAAATCAGCTTCATCTTCATCCATGTCGCCTTCTTCTTGAGCCTCTTCAACCATGGTTATGAATTCTTCACTTCTAAATTCTTCACTATCTTCTGATTTGAATATCTTGGCACAAAGATTGGCAATACCATTAATGATTAATGTTATTGGCTTAAAGATAAATGATAAGAATCTTATGACACCATAAACTGCCATGGCATATTTTTCTGGTTGTGCTTTAGCCATTGTCTTAGGTGCTACTTCACCAAAAATCAATACAACTATTGTCATAATAATAGTTGAATAAGCGACACCATTTTCTTTAAATAAAGATACAAATAAATAAGTAGCTAATGAAGCACTTAAAATATTAACAACATTATTACCTACTAAAACAACACTTAAAACTTCATTAAAATCTTCAGCCATTTCTAATGTTTTTAAAGCTTTTTTATTTCCATTATTAGCTAAATACTTCAGTCTAATTTTATTTAATGATGAAAATGCTGTCTCACTGGCAGAAAAGAAAGCACTTAAAAATACCAATATAACAAGAAGAACGATGATTGTTGTATTATTCATAAAGACACTCCTTAGGGGTGTTGTTTGTTATCTTAAAGTTAGCGGATAAAGGAACTTCCAATTTTATTCACCTTTCAATATATCAATAATACCAAAAAAACTATTTTTTTCAAAATGATATAAACACTAATCGATAATGATAAAAATTAAAAAAATGGATTTCTATTGAAATCCATTATGATTAAACTCTTTTTGAGAAGAAGGCCAAGGCATCATCCTCTTCTGTTTTGTCAACAGATACTTTTTCAACCTTTTCTTCTACTTCTTCTTTTACAACAGGTTTGTTTTCTTCTACAGGTTTAGGTGTTTCTTCTTTTGGAGAAACAAATAATGTTGTATTTTGTTTTGTGGTCTTAGTGTTTGGAAGTTCAAATCCTGTTGCGATTACTGTGACGATGATATTTTCACCTAATTGATTGTTGATAGCTACACCATAGATGATATCAATATCATTGCCTGCTGCTTCTTTGATATATTCAATAGCGACACTTGAATCATTGAAAGTAATGCCTGGACCACCAGTAACATTGATGATGGCAGCTTTAGCACCTTTGATTTGAGCGTCAAGAAGTGGAGATTTAATAGCTTTAGCTGCTGCTTCTTTGGCTTTATTTTCACCGTTGCCCATACCAATACCGATTAGGGCTGTTCCTTTGTTGGCCATTACTGTCTTAACATCAGCGAAGTCAAGATTGATGAAGGCTGGAACGGCAATCAGATCAGTAATTGTTGTGACACCTTGTCTTAATACATTGTCAGCTTCTTCAAAAGCGTTTTCCATTGGAATCTTTCCTAAAACAGAAAGAAGTCGATTATTTGAAACAACGATTAATGAATCAATATATTGTTTTAATTGTTCAATACCAACATTAGCTTGGTCACTTCTTCTGCGACCTTCAAAATCAAACGGAGTTGTTACAACACCTACTGTTAAAGCGCCTGCTTCTTTGGCCAACTTAGCGAAGATTGGAGCTGCACCAGTACCAGTGCCACCACCCATACCACAAGTGATGAATGCCATATCAGTATTGGCTAATGCTGCTCTTATTTCATCTTCTGATTCAATGGCTGCTTTTTGGCCTATTTCAGGGTTACCACCTGATCCTAAACCTTTAGTAGTATTCTTTCCTAGAACGATCTTGTTGCGACATTTTGATAAATTTAAATTTTGTAAATCAGTGTTACATACATAAAATTCTACGCCTTTGACGCCATCATTAACCATTCTATTAACTGCATTGCAGCCAGCACCACCAACACCAAAGACCTTGATTCTAGCCACTTGATTGTATTCTGGTTTAATAGTCATTAGATATCCCCCCTATCTTTATATATCTCAAATAAATTCTTTATTTTGGTTGTGATTGATTCGCTTTCTTCATCTTCCTGAATCTGTCCAACAACCTTCTCATATTCTACACTATTTAGACAAGCTACATCTAGATTATTTAGACTAGCCTTTTCACGATAAACATATAACGCACCATAAGTAGCACATAATTCACTATTTCTTGCCCCTATTGTATCAGGGAAATATGTCTTGACTTCAATATTTGCCATATTCCTTAGTCTTTTAATTAAGGCAGCCATATTAGAACCTTCACCACACACCCACATATCAGCTCCCTTTTCAATTATTGGCTTACACATGGCAATTATTTTTTCTAAATAATCATTTAATGGTTTTTCAATAAAATCTGATAATTCTTTTATTGTTAATGTACTAGTCTTGCCTTCATTGTTCCAGGCATATATTGCATCATTTGGATAAGGTGAATTGAAATCAACATTATATTTAGTAAGTCTAGGAATAATCGATGTAGGCAAATGATATTTCTTATATACTTCTTCATACATATTGCCTAAACCATCATATATGATTTCACTACCCATCAAATGTCCTTTAGATAATAATGTTAAATAAGTAACATTTTTACCAATATCTAATAAGATAATATTTTTATTGATTGAATTATCTAAAAGAACACTTTCTTTGGCAATCGCATAATTATTTAAAACGATATCTAATACTTCTAGTCCTGCTTTATATAAAAGACCTACATAAGAATAGATTATTTCTTTATCAGCACATAACAGATCAACATCTAAAAATGCTTCATCACATTTTTCAAATTCATTAAATCTTCTTGAAGATATACCATTGATTGTATATTTTGATATTAAAGTGTTAACGACCACTAAGTTATCATCAACTTCAGCTTTTAAAGAATTTGTGATAGCTCTGGCAACATCTGATTTTTTAAAATAACCATCTGTTGGTATAACAGAAACTTTTAATGATATTTTCTTAAAATTAAGTGGAGGTACTAATAAAACTACTTTCTCTAATTTAGCACCAATCTTTTTAGTAACACTTTCGATACCACTATTAATATAAGAAAGAACTCTCTCTTTATCTACTATCTTATAATCAACAATGCCTTCAATATTACTATTATAAGTAGCAATGATATTAAAACGTGTATTAGAATATTCCGCTACAAGAATTTGTAATTTGTTGTCATCAAATTTTAAAGTTGCATAAACCTGTTTCATATTAATAATTATACAACATAAAAACATCTATCTAGAAAGGCTTTTAAGACATTTTTTGTAAGATTGCTGTTGATTTTTAAGTTATAGTATGGTAAATTAATAAAGCATTAGTTTTATGAAAGGAGGCTCCTATCATGTCTAGAACATGCGAACTATCTGGTAAAAAGCCTTTATCTGGCAATAACCGTTCACATTCATTAAAGGCAACTCGTCGTAAATGGAATGTAAACTTACAAACAGCAACTATTATGGTTGATGGCAAGCCTAAAAAGGTAAAAGCCTCTGCCCGTGCCTTAAGAAGTTTAAAAGCTCAAGCTAGTAAGGCTTAATAAGATTCGTAAGAATCTTTTTTTATTTATTTAATAATTTTTCAACAAATGACCAAATATTATATTTAGAGAATATTGAAACAGCTACTAAAGAAACATTGGCCATTATTTTAATAAAGATATCAAGACATGGTCCAACGGTATCTTTTAAAGGATCACCAACTGTATCACCAACTACAGCAGCCTTGTGAGCTTGTGAGCCTTTGCCATTGCCTTCAATTGCCCCTGTTTCAATATATTTTTTGCCATTATCCCATGCTCCACCAGCATTACCGGTAAAGATTGCCAGCATGATAGCTGATAATGTCGAACCTATTAAGATACCACCCACAAAATTAGGTCCAAAGATAAAGCCAGAAACAACAGGTACTAGTACCGCAACAACTGAAGGTATCTTCATTTCACCAATTGCGCCCTTACTTGAAATTTCAATACAAGTTTTATAATCTGGTTTTTCAGTTCCATTTAAAATGCCTGGATAAAGTTTGAACTGTCTTCTTACTTCATCAACCATTTTTCTAGCAGCCTTGGCTACTGCTTCAATTAAAATACCAGAAAAGATAAATGGTAAAGCAGCACCAATAATGCCGCCAGCCAAAGTCATTGGTTCAATTATATTTAAAACTAAATCAGTTTGTGGATCATTAAAAGAATATAAATAAGAAATCATTAAAGCTAAGGCAGCTAAGCCGCCAGAACCAATCGCAAAGCCCTTGCCGATTGCTGCTGTAGTATTGCCAACTGAATCTAATTCATCAGTTATTTCTCTAACATCTTCACCAAGATTTGACATCTCGGCAATGCCCCCTGCATTATCCGAAATAGGCCCATATGTATCAACAGATACAGTAGCTGACACAAATGAAAGCATGCCTAGAGCCGACATTGCCACACCATAAAAGCCCGCAATTGTATAAGCGATAATGATGCCGATACCAAGTATTGTACAAGGTAACATACAAGATTTCATGCCTAAGGCTAAGCCTTGAGTTATTGTAAGTGCTGGACCTTCAATTGATGCTTTGGCAACATCTTTTGTCGGCTTATAATCAGTGCTCGTATAATATTCAGCGAATGCGCCAATTAAGATACCCGCAACAATACCGATGCTTGCACCAATAAATGGTGATAGATATCCTAATTTAAATTTCAAAGCACTGGTATCCATTCCTTTAAACATGAGATTAGACAATACAAAACCACCAATAATAGTTAAACAAGCAGAGATATAGGTTGAACTATTTAATTCTTTATGTGGATTTGTTGAAATATTCTTTTTAAACAATAATGATGCAATTCCTATGCAACACGCCAATAAGCCAAAGCCTGCAAACAAAACAGGATATAAATATAATCTCTTTAATAATTCAATTGAAATATCACCTGTTGTTGCAGTACTTGTGGCATATAAATGGAAGCCTAAAATAACACATGATGATAAAGCTCCGACATATGATTCTAATAAATCACTTCCAAGTCCTGCCACATCACCAACATTGTCGCCAACATTATCAGCGATAGTTGCGGGGTTTCTAGGATCATCTTCAGGTATATTAGCTTCCGTTTTGCCTACTAAGTCAGCACCCATATCAGCTGCCTTTGTATATATACCACCGCCAATTCTGTTAAATATCGCAATGATTGAACATCCTAATGCATAGCCTGAAAAAGTCATTGTAAAAGGAATAAAAGTAATTCCTAACCAGTTTGTATAATGTTCAAGTTCATTTAATTGGCCTAGTCCTATACCAAAGATCAAATAAATAAGAACTACACCAAGTAAGGCAAAACCACCTACACATAGCCCCATTACTGAGCCACCTTGAAAGGCAACTTTTAAAGTCTTGCCTAAATTCTTTGTCTCATTGGCAGCATTTGAAACTCTGACATTGGCATAGGTCGCAATCCTCATGCCAATATAACCAGCTAAGGCTGATAAACTTGCACCTAATAAAAAGCCTATGGCACAATGAATTGAAACAAGAATTGATAATAAGGTGGCAATAATTATCGCTACAACAACGACAATCTTATATTCATAATTAATAAAAGCGTTGGCACCAATTCTAATTGCCTTAGCAATCTCAGACATTTCTTCACTTCCTTCAGGCATCTTTTTTACTTTAAAAAAGTTAAAAGCTGCATAAGTTAAGGCAAGTATAGATATAAACAAAACAACAATTAATAGACTGCTCATATAGGCACCTTCCTTTTTAAAAATATTAAATTAATCTAAAGCTTTTAGATTGTCAATATTAGCTTTTAAATCGCCTTTAAATACAAATGAACCAGCCACCAAAATATCTGTTCCACATTCTTTTAATTTATAGGCGTTCTTATCATTTACACCGCCATCAACTTCAATCTTATAGTTAAGATTTTTTCTTAAACGATAATCGTTCAATTGTTTTATTTTTTCATATGTATCTTCAATAAATGCTTGTCCACCATATCCAGGTTCAACTGACATTACCAATACTAAATCAACTTCATCCAATAACGGCATGATACTTAAAACATCAGTTTTAGGTTTTATAGAAATACCAGCTTTACAATAATTGTCGTGTATTTTATTAATCAGTTCCAATTTAGATTCCAAATCTGGCAAAGCTTCATCATGAAAAGTAATTCCATCAGCACCTGCTTTAATAAAAACATCAGAGAAATAAAAAGGATCACTTACCATCAAATGGACATCCATAAATAAATTAGAATTCTTTCTAAATGCTTTAAAGATATCTGGACCAAAACTTAGATTTGGCACAAAATGACCATCCATAACATCAAAATGAATATATTCACAATTTTCATTAAGGATATTAAGCTGACTTTTAAATTCACTATAATCTAAAGATAAGATTGATGGAGCGATAATCATAAATAGTCCTTTCTTTTAGTAATAATATAAAGTGATAGTGCTATCATCTTTTTGAATATAGAATGTTCCTTCAACTGGATTCATTCTTACTACATTTCCTTGTCCATAAGCTTTTTCATTATCATTTAAATCATCAACATTTATTGTTTCTTTATTAACTTTAAAACCTTTTTCCGTTAATTCATTATAGACTTCATCAACATTTCTTCCTAAAGTTCCATAAGGAATCAACATTGAATATTCTTGTGAATAAGTAAAGGAAACTTTATTCACAATATTTGGATTATATTTATCACCTGCTTCAATACCACTTTGGGAAATAATGGTTCCTACTTCTTTATCTGATTCAACGCCAATTTTTTCTACATTGAAATTTAATTCTTTCAAAGTCTTTGAGACTTCCTCAATATTCTTACCAACATAATTTTCCATGATGCCATATGTACCTTCAGAAACAACAACTTTAATCTTGCTACCCTTTTCAATAGAGCTTCCTTTTTCTGGTGTATAAGAGATGATGACGTTATTTGGAATATCATCAGTTAGTTCCCAGGTAGTTTGTGAATCATCAATTAAAAGTCCATAAGTTGATAAGATATCACGTGCTTCATTTAATGTCTTATTTGTTAAATCAGGCACTTCTACAGTTGATGTATTATTGCCAATTCGACCTGCTATAAATAAGATTATAATAATAGCTACAATTGAAATCATGGACATGATGATAATGAAGAAAATGTTGAAGAAATCAGTAGTCTTTTCTTCTTTTTTCTTTTTCATTGCATTTGAGACATTGTTCGCAATCTGAATATTATCAAATTTAATATTGTCATTTTCTTTTAAGATTAAGCGTTCATCATTTTTAGCTTCATCTTTTAAACAGCGATTTAAGTCTTTAATAAATAAAGCGATGTTGGCATAACGTTGATTTAAATCACGTGCAGTCGCTTTAATAATGATATTTTCTACAGCTTGTGGAATATCAGGATTGAAGTCTCTTACAAAAGGAACATCATTTTTAATATGTTTTAAGGCAATCTGAACTGGTGTATCAGCCTTATATGGAACATCACCTGTAAGTAATTCATAAAAAACAATACCTAAAGAATAGATATCTGATTGCATTGAGGCATTTCCACCTTTAGCTAATTCAGGAGCCAAATAATGTACTGAGCCAAGTATTGATCCTTTAGAAGTTATCTGTACGGCATTATTAATTACCGCAATTCCGAAGTCTGCCAATTTGACAGTTCCATCATCTTTGATTAAGACGTTCTGTGATTTTATATCACGATGAATAATGCCATTCTTATGTGCTTCTAATAAGGCATAAGATAATTGTTTAATTACCCAGACAGCTTCTTTAGGAGGTAAAGCTCCCCTTCTTTTTATTAACTGTTTAAGGGTACGACCTTTGACATATTCCATGACTATATAATGATAATCACCTTCATCACCTACATCATAAACATCTACGGCATTTGGATGTGACAGTTTTGTTGCCGCATTGGCTTCTCTTTTAAATCTCTCTAAAGCTAATGGGTCATCACCATTATCGCCTTTTAAAACCTTGATAGCGACTTGTCTATCTAATACTTTATCCTGAGCCAAATAAACATTGGCCATTCCGCCTTTGCCTATTTCTTTAATTACTTCATAACGGTTTCCAATTATCATTATTTCTTTACTACCACAACTGTTATGTTGTCATAGCCTCCTTTAAGTAATGCAAGTTTTAATAATTCATCACATTTTTCTTTACAGTCTTTTAAATTTTCATCATTAATAATATTTAGCATTTCTTGTTCACTACAATAGCCACATAAGCCATCAGAACATAACAAGAAATAATCTGCGTCACTTATTTCTTCAATATCAAATTCTACTTTGCTAAAGATACCAACAGCCTTCACAAGATAATGTTTCATCGGATGAGTCAGACTCTCTTCATAAGTAATCTTACCTTCATTAATAAGTTGGTTCATTAATGTATGGTCAACTGTAAGCTGTCTAATTTGTGAATCATTTATTTCATAAACTCTGCTGTCTCCTAAATTGAAACAGATATTTCCTTTTTCTGAAACAACAACACCTGTAGCCGTTGTCCCCATGCCTTTAAAAGCAGGATCTTTAAAACTTAAATCATATACTTTTCTATTCACATTATTTAATTCTTTTTTCAGATATTTTTTAAGTTCATCAATATTAGAAAAAGGACCAGATTTTTCAAACTTTTCTTTTAGATATTTAACTACTTCGCCACTGGCAACATCACCTGCATTGCCTCCGCCTATGCCATCACAAACCACAGCTAAAAGATCACCATATTTATTGACTACCACCAAATATGAATCCTGGTTGGAACTTCTTTTTAGTCCAATATCACTTAATGCATAATAATCAATCATTTTTAATCTCTTTCGCTCTTAATTGTCCACAAGCAGCATCAATATCAACACCTCTTTTAACACGCAAGGTTACAGCTAAACCTCTTTTTTTAAGCATGTCATAAAAAGCTAAGGTTTCTTCATCACTGGTAGAATGATAAGGATTTTCCTTTACTTCATTATAAGGTATTAAATTAATATAAGCATTCTTTCCTTTTAAATAATGTGCTAAATCATCCGCATCCTTACTAGAATTATTCAAATCTTTAATAAGTAAATATTCAAATGTCAATCTTCGATTATTTAATGAACTGTAATATTCAAGTGCATCCATAAGTTCTTCTAGATTATAGGCTTTATTGATTGGCATTAATTCATTTCTTAATTCATTATTGGCACTATGTAATGAGATGGCTAGATTATATTGAACTTTTTCATTAGCGAATTGTCTAATCTTAGGAGCTAAACCACAGGTAGAAATTGAAATATGTCTGGCACCAATTTCCAAGCCATAAGGACTATTAATAATCGATAAAGCTTTTAATACATTATCATAATTATCAAAAGGTTCCCCTGTTCCCATTACAACAATGTTGTCTAATCTTTCATTTGTTTTGTCCAGATGTCTTTGTAAAGATAAAACCTGTAAGACAATTTCACCAACACTTAAATCTCTTTGTTTCTTTAAAAGACCTGAGGCACAGAACTTGCATCCCATATTACAGCCAACCTGTGATGATATACAAGCGCTATAGCCATAATCAAAAACCATCAAGACTGTTTCTATTAAAGTACCATCATTTAATTCAAATAAGAATTTAATTGTGCCATCTTTAGACACCTGTCTTCTTTTTTCTTTAAATTCTTCAAAACTAAAATCTTTCTTTAATTCATCGATTAATGATTTAGATATATCAGACATCTCTTCAAATGAATGAATTCTTTTTTCATATAGCCACTTAAAAATCTGTTTAGCTCTAAAAGGCTTTAAACCCTTATTTACTAAATATTCTTCAAGTTCATTAAAAGTTAAATCATAAATCGTCGTCATCTTATTTATTATAACCTTTTAATAATAATGCATAATAGAAGCAATCACCTAAATCGTTAATGATTGTGTCTGAATCAATTAAACTGAAATTATTATTTTCATTTAAGAATCTGTTGATCTGTTTCTCATTTTCTTTTTTATTTAAGGTACAGGTGCTATATAAGATATAACCGCCCTCTTTTAATAAAGGAACTACACTATCAAGCAATTCTTTTTGAATTATTTCTAATTCATCAAGATTATTTGGAGCCAGATGATATTTTAAATCTGGCCTTCTGCCAATCGTTCCAAGTCCTGAACAAGGCACATCCAACATAATCTTATCGAATTTTATATCTAAAACATCCTTTAATAATCTGCCATCATAATTTAAATAATTGGCATCCTTAAAACCTAAGATTTCTGCCTTATCAGAAATTAGTTTTAATCTTTTCTCATGCAGTTCATTGACATGGGCGTTACTTGGTTTTACTATATCTAAACAATTAAAAAATTTAGAACCAGGCGCCCCACAGACATCTAATAAAGAATCATCTTCTTTTAAAGCTAATTTTTTATATAATGATGCACTATTAATATCCTGTATATATACTAGTCCATTATTTATATCGTCAAATAAAAGATTCTTATTATTACTGATAAAGATATCTTCATTAATTATTTCAATATCTTTAAAGTCTTCTAATTTAGCTTTTTGATGATTAAGGCGATAATAAACTTTTGGAATACGGCTATAATTATCCATTATCTTTAAGAAGTCTTCTTTAGAATATTGTTTATTTAATAATTTATATAGCCATAAAGGCAATGAATAATTGATATGTTCTTCATCTGAATTTTTTAGTTTAATATCTTTTCTTAATATCGCATTGATAAAAGCTTTATCATATTTATTTTTTCCTAAATTCACATATTCATTATTGACCACATAATCTTTTTCTTTTAGATAAAACTTTTCATATAAAGCCATAGCTAAAATTATCTTATTTCTTAAAGGCGTTGAATCATTTATTTCATCTTGAATCTGGAATAATAAATAATAATATTTCTTTAAGACACTGTTAACAAGATTGGTCACAAAAGGTCTTTGGTTTATCGGTAAGACATTTAATCTGTCACGCATTAAAAGATTGGTGTAGGCTGCATCATTAATTGTCTTATAAATAATTTCTAACGCTATTTCTCTAGGATTCATATTACTCCAAATATAATGGATCAACATCCACTTTTATCTTCGCCATCTGTTTCTGTTTTAAATATTCATCAATAATATCCCAAACATCATTAATTAAAGGATTTAATTGTTTATTAGTAATTAAAATACGATAACGATAGTTACCTTTAATGCGCCCTATTTCATTAGGTCTGTAATGTTTATATGACAGTTTATCAATTTTTTCTTCTAGGAATTTTAATGAATTATTGATATGTTCAATATTATTATCATAAATCATGATTTCTAATAAATGACTGTATGGTGGATAAGATGTCTTAGAGCGATAATTCATTTCAATATTATAGAAATAATCATAGTCCTGATTTAGAATAGCTTTTAAAACATAATGTTCAGGATTGAAGGCTTGAATTACAACTTTGCCTTCATCCTTAGCTCTGCCACTTCTTCCTGCTGCCTGCATAAGCAAGTCAAAAGTCAGTTTGGCTGCATTATAATCCTGATGGGCAAGACCGGCATCCGCATTTAAAATACCAACTAAGGTAACATCAGGATAATCCAAACCTTTCGCAATCATTTGCGTGCCAATCAAGATATTAATTTCATGTCTTTCAAAACGGTCAAGAATATCTTTGTGAGCACCTTTTCTAGAAACGTTGTCTCTGTCCATTCTTTCAACTTTCGCATCCTTAAAGATTGCCTTTATTTCTTCTTCTACTTTTTCTGTACCAAAGCCATATTGAATCAGGGAATCATTGCCGCATTTTGGACAAAGTTTTGGCAGTTTATAGGTTCTACCACATTCATGACATTTCAATAATCCTAATTGATAATGATAATTAAGTGGACGATCACAATCTTTACACATTAAAGTTGTGCCACAATCAATACACTTAATAATTGGTGAATAGCCTCTTCTGTTTAATAGAATGATGACCTGTTTATGATTATCTAAAGTATTTTTGATTTCTTGTTTTAACCTGTTGGTTAAGATAAATGATTGTTTATCTTTTAAGGCTTTAATCAAATCAATAATTTCAATTACTGGTAATTTATTATTGATACGTTCATTTAATCTTAATAATTCATATTCTCCCTTTAAGGCTCTGGTATATGAATCTAAAGATGGTGTAGCACTGGCTAATAATAATTTTGCGCCAAATGCTAAGGCTCTTTTAGTTGCCACATTTTTTGCTAAGTAACATGGTGTATTATCTTGTTTATAAGATGTATCATGTTCCTCATCAATAATGATTAAACCTAAATCATTAAAAGGTAAAAAAATACTAGATCTTGTCCCTACAACAATCTTAACTTCTCCATCTTTTACACGCTTATACTGTTCATATCTTTCTTGATCATTTAATTCTGAATGATAAAAGATAACATCATTAAAACGTTCTTTTACTCTTTGAATCATCTGTGGTGTCAAAGATATTTCTGGCACTAAAATCAGTACTTCTTTTCCTTTGTTTATATAGTGTCTGGCAAGATGTAGATACACTTCTGTCTTACCACTTCCTGTTACACCAAATAATAAAGATACAAGTTTATCGGTATTTAATATCTTTTCATAAACTTCTTTTTGATTGACTGTTAATTCTTTAAAATTATCATTGATTGATAATTCACCTTTTTTATATTCAGCTTCTTTTTTATATATTTCAATTACATCATTATCAATTAATCTTTTAATTATCTGATTATTGATTTTTCTGGCATCTTTAGCCAGCATATCATCTTCTAATAAATCAAAGATTTCTTTTTGTCTATTGGTAAATTTATAATCAGTATTTTTATTTAATCTGATATACTCATTTTCTTTAGCTCTTTTAATATTCTTAGATGTTTTTAAAACATTAGGCAGCATAGTATTTAAACAACTAATAAAACTAGAAACAGTTGTTTTAGATAGCCATTTCGCTAATTCAAATTGTTCATTAGAAATGATAGGCTCTTCATCAATTACTTTTATAATCTTAATAAGTTTAAAGCCTAATTTCTCTTCTTCTTTTTTTAGATCTTCAATTTCTTTACTTTTTATTACTAGTGCACTAGTTTTCCCGTTTGCGAAATAGACTTCTACACGTTTAAAACTATCAATATTTTCATCATAATAATATGAATATAGTCTATTAACACTAAGTGAAGAATTAGTTACAAAAACATCAATTAAAAACATATATAAATTATATCATTTATGAATTATCTCTTTATTTTATAAAATGATAAACAAAAAAAAGATGGTTAAATTACAATATTAACCATCTTATTCTTAATTACGAAGTGTTTCTTTATTTCTTTGCCTTCAATGAATTTAATTACATTTTCTTGTTTTAAGGCAATTTCATATAATTCTTCATCTGGCATATCACTTGGTGCATTAAATTTAGCTCTTAATTTACCATTAACCTGGACAACAACTTCTTTTTCTTGTTTTAACAGTTTAGATTCATCATATGTTGGCCAAGGACGATATGCTAAATCATTTTTACCAGTTAAGATTTCATACATTTCATTACCAATATGTGGTGCATATACTGACAACATTTGCACAAAATTAATCGCATATTCTTCATATAGCTTTTCTTCTTTATAACAGTCATTCACAAATATCATCATCTGTGATATTGCGGTATTAAGATTTAGATTCTCAATATCTTCAGTTACCTTTTTAACTGTCGCATTATATGAATAGTCTAGCTTGCCATCATTATCTTCACTAATCTTTCCTAATTCAACAATTAAGCGCCATACTCTTTCTAACCATCTGAATGTTCCTTCAAGATTTTGTGTTGACCATGGTTTATCAGCTTCAAGTGGACCCATAAACATTTCATATAATCTTAACGTATCAGCTCCATAATCTCTTATTACATCATTTGGATTTACAACATATTCAGGGAAACGTTTGCCCATCTTTAAGCCATTAGATCCTAAGATATATCCTTGGTGAACTAATTTCTTGAATGGTTCTGCTACTGGAACCAAACCTTTATCGTGAAGATAATTGTTCCACATTCTTGAATATAACAGATGTCCTACCGCGTGTTCTGGTCCACCAATATATAAATCTACTGGTAACCAATGTTTTAATAGTTCATAATTTGCGAATTCTTGATCATTATGAGGATCAATATATCTTAAGAAGTACCATGAAGAGCCAGCACTTCCTGGCATTGTTGAAGTTTCTCTTTTACCTTTCTTGCCGTGGTAAGTAACATTTACCCAATCAGTTGCCTTGTCTAAAGGTGCTCCTGTTTTACTTGGGCCATAGTCTTCTAGTTCTGGTAAGATAAGTGGCAAATCTTTTTCATCTAATACGCCAATTGTGCCATCTTCATAATGGATTACTGGAATTGGTTCGCCCCAATATCTCTGTCTTGCGAAAATCCATTCTCTTAAACGATAATTGGTTTTCTTTTTACCTAGTTTTTTCTCTTCTAACCACTCTAACATCTTATCAATAGCTTCTTGTTTATCTAGGCCATTTAAGAAATCAGAATTAATATGAAGACCATCTTCTGTCCAGGCTTCTTTTGAGATATCGCCACCTTCTAATACCTGAATGATATCAATGCCAAATTTCTTCGCAAATTCATAGTCCCTTGTATCATGAGCTGGTACAGCCATGATGGCGCCTGTTCCATAAGTCATCAATACATAATCAGAAATCCAGATTGGAATCTTCTTATTATTAACAGGATTAATCGCATAAGCGCCAGTAAAAACACCAGTCTTATCTTTATTTAATTCTGTTCTTTCCATTTCTGATTTAGATGCACATTCCTTTTTATATTTTTCTACTTCATCTTTTTTATCAACTGTCGTAATCTTTTCAACTAATGGATGTTCAGGAGATAATACACAATATGTTGCCCCAAATAAGGTATCACATCTTGTGGTAAAGACAGTGAAGCTTTCATCATGACCATCAACTTTAAAATTAACTTCTGCACCAATTGATTTGCCAATCCAGTTTCTTTGCATCTCCTTAGTTGATTCTGGCCAATCAATAGTATCTAGATTATCTAATAATTTTTCCGCAAAGGCAGGAATGTCCATAATCCATTGACGCATATTCTTACGAATTACTGGATAGCCTCCTCTTTCTGATTTGCCATTGATTACTTCATCATTGGCTAAAACAGTTCCTAATTCTTCACACCAGTTTACTGGCATTTCTACACACTTGGCGTAGCCATCTTTAAATAATTCATTGAATATCCATTGAGTCCATTTATAATAACTTGGATCACTTGTTGAAATAACTTTATCCCAGTCATATGAAAAACCTAGGCTCTTTAATTGTCCAGTAAATGTATCAATATTCTTTTGCGTAAATCCTGCAGGATGATTGCCAGTTTGAATCGCATACTGTTCAGCTGGCAAACCAAATGAATCAAAGCCCATTGGATGTAACACATTGAAGCCTTTCATCCTTTTATATCGAGCCATAATATCAGTAGCTGTATAACCTTCTGGATGTCCAGCATGTAGACCTACGCCACTAGGATATGGGAACATATCTAAAACATAATATTTAGGTTTAGAAAAATCTTTAATATCTGTTTTAAATGTCTCATTTTCTTCCCAAAATTCTTGCCACTTCTTTTCAATATTCTTAAAATCAAAAGCTGCCATATTGCCTCCCAAAATAAAAAGGTAGCCCAAGGGCGCAAAAGCGCGGTACCACCTTATTTTTCACTTAATTCGTTAACGCCTGATACGATTAATCTTTATATTAAGCAAGTTCATCTTATCCAAGTTTTGTTTTTCACCACCCAACAAATCTCTACGCCTTTTTTAAGACTACTACTCTTAATGATTACCCTTCTATGATAATTATTATTTAAGAAAAAATCAATTTTAATTATTTAATATTTCTAACATATCTTTAGGATTTTCATCTGCTTTAACATTTCCTAAAGCTTTAATGATTATTCCTTTTTCATCAATTAAATAGGTAGTTCTTACAACACCTAAAAATGTTCTTCCATAATTAGTTTTTTCTTTTAAGACATCATAAGCTTCAATTACTTTCTTTTCTGGATCAGCTAATAATGTAAAAGGCAAATTAAATTTTGTCTTGAAATTCTTATGTGAAGCAACGCTGTCTTTACTGATACCTAAAATGACGGCATCCTTCTCTTTAAAATGTGGATATAAATCTCTAAAGTTGCAGGCTTGTTTTGTGCAACCTGCTGTATTGTCTTTAGGATAAAAATATAAAATGACTTTCTTTCCTTTATAATCACTTAGCTTTACTGTATTGCCATCCTGATCTAATAAAGTAAAAGCTGGTGCTTTAATTCCTTCTTTCAACATTAAAATTCACGCTCTCTTTCTATATACTTATTATAATTCATGAAAATATTTTCATAATATGAAAAATTTGTAAATTCTATATTGCAAACACTACAAAATAGTGGTAATTTAGATTTATGAATAAAAGTATGAACAAAAGCTATTATTACTATTATTATTTAAGTGATTAGGTTGCTTTTGTGCTACTGTTTTTATTCAATTGGTCGCACAAGGCAAAAAGGTAGTGCGATTTTTATTTTGTAGGAGAGATTTATGAAAAAGGTATTATTTATTCTATTAGCTCTATTCTTGTTAGTTGGCTGTGGTGAAGAAAAGCCAAAAGAAGAAGTATTCCATGTCGGTGTTTTACAGCTTGTACAACATGAAGCACTAGACAATGCAACTAAAGGTTTTAAAGATGCATTAGTTGATAAGTTAGGAGACAAGGTTGTCTTTGATGATCAAAATGCAGCTGGTGAACCAGCAAATTGTGCAACAATAGCTAACCAATTTGTAGCTGAAGATGTTGATTTAATCTTCGCTAATGCTACTCCTGCTTTACAAGCATGTGTAAATGCTACTGCTGATATTCCAATTGTGGCAACATCTGTAACAGCATTTAAAGTTGCTTTAGATATTGATAATTGGACAGGTACAACTGGTATTAATGTAACAGGTACTAGTGATTTAGCGCCTCTAGATCAACAAGCTGCTCAAGTTCTTGAACTTGTACCAGATGCTAAGAAAGTTTCTATCTTCTTCTGTTCTGCTGAAGCTAATTCAGTATTTCAGGCTGATGAAATAGAAAAACATCTAGCTGCTTTAGGTCTAGAAACAAAGAGATTCTCATTCGCTGACAGTAATGATATTGCTCAAGTAGCATTAAACGCTAGTGAATGGGGCGATGTAATCTATGTTCCAACTGATAATACTGCTGCTTCATATGCATCAGCTGATCAATTCTCTAAACCTGGTATTGCTGGAGAAGCTGGTATCTGTAAGAAAGTTGGTGTAGCTACTATTTCTATTACTTATTATGATATCGGCTATAGAGCTGGTGAAATGGCATATGAAATCTTAGTTAATGGTGCAGATCCTGCAACTATGAAATGTGAAGAAGTAACTAATACTACAAAGATGTTCAACCCTGAACTTTGTGAAAGATATAATATTGAAGTTCCAGCAGATTATGTTGCGATAGACTAGGAGTTAATGTGTATATTGTTTATTCGTTATCACTAAATTCGCTATTAAAAGCTTTGCCAGGCAATGTTGCCCAAGGTATGCTTTGGGGCATCATGGCCTTAGGTTTATATATCACCTATAAGGTATTGAACTTTTCTGATTTAACAGTCGATGGTTCTTTATCAACTGGTGCTGCTGTAACGGTAATGCTTATTTTAAAAGGCTTTCCAGCAATCAGTGCTGTACTAATCGCCTTTGTGGCAGGCTGCCTAGCTGGTTTAGTGACAGGATTTTTACATACGGTATTAAAGATAGCCCCTATCTTGTCTGGTATTCTTACCCAGATTGCCTTATATTCGATTAATCTTCATATATTAGGAAATAAGGCCAATCAATCAATCAGTATTAATGAACATCATTTATTGTTGTCGTTAAGAGATACTGGCAAGGCTATTATTGTCGCATTAATCTTTGCGGGCATTCTTATGGCAATCTTATATTGGTTTTTTGGAACTGAACTTGGCTCTTCAATAAGAGCTACTGGCAATAATGAACAGATGGCCAAAGCTCAAGGTATCAATATTAATTTAACTAAGATGATTGCCCTTGCTTTGTCAAATGGTATTGTTGCCCTAAGTGGTGGTTTATTAGCTCAATACCAGGGATTTGCAGATGTATCAATTGGTAGAGGTGCCATCGTTATTGGCTTAGCCGCTATCATTATCGGTTCAGTAATAGTTGAAGGAAAACGTAAGAAAGACCATAATTTCATTTTGATGTTAGGATCAGCTGTCGTGGGTGGAATTATCTATTATATTTCTATCGGTGTAGTCTTATGGTTGAGACTTCCAACAAATGATATGAAATTATTTACGGCAATTCTTGTCGCTATCTTCCTATCAATACCACATTTATCATTAAAGAAGAAGGAGAAAAAAGATGCTGGAAATTAAGAATATATCAAAAACTTTTAATCCTAATTCAATTAATGAAAAAAGAGCTTTGGATAATTTATCTTTAACTTTAAATGATGGCGACTTTGTGACTGTCATTGGTGGCAATGGCGCAGGTAAATCAACATTATTAAATGCGATTGCCGGCACTTGGCTTGTGGATTCTGGTTCTATCGTTCTTGATGGTGAAGATGTCACAAATCTTGCTGAACATCAAAGAGCGAAATTCTTAGGAAGAGTCTTCCAAGATCCAATGATGGGCACAGCTGCTAATATGCAGATAGAAGAAAATCTCGCTTTAGCGAATCGTAGAGGAAACAAAAGAGGGTTAGCTTGGCAGATTACACCAGGAGAAAAAGAATATTATCTGGAAATGTTGAAGCTTTTAAATCTTGGACTGGAAAACAGAATGACAACTAAAGTTGGCCTATTATCTGGTGGCCAAAGACAGGCCTTAACATTATTGATGGCTACATTAAAAGAGCCAAAACTATTACTTCTAGATGAACATACAGCTGCTCTAGATCCTAAAACAGCGAAGATTGTTTTAGATCTAACAGTTGAACTTGTTAAGAAGAGTAACTTAACAACCTTCATGGTTACTCATAATATGCGTGATGCCCTAAATTATGGCAATCGCTTAATTATGATGAATGAAGGAAAAATTATTCTAGATGTAAGTGGAAAAGAAAAAGAAAAACTCACTATCAATGATTTATTAGAACTCTTCAATAAAAATGGTGAGTTAAATGATTCAATGATTTTATCTTAAAACATATCGCAAGATATGTTTTTTTAATCTAATCAAAAAACATATAATTAATATATGAATAATCCTTTCCCCTACTCTCTAGATAATAAAAGATATCACACATTTAATTATTATCTGAAAAATAAATATGATGCCAAAGTCGCAAAAGTCATCATTGATGGCCATTTTAGCTGTCCTAATCGTGATGGTAAAAAAGGATATGGCGGCTGCATTTACTGTTCAAGTAAAGGAAGTGGTGATTCAAATATCAACATCAAAGAAGATGTTTTGACTCAATACGAAAGAAATAAAAAAGTAATGGACCGCAAATGGCCAAACAAATTATATATTCCTTACTTTCAATCTTTTTCTAATACCTATGGTCCTTTAGGAAAGATTAAAGATATGTTGCAGCCATTTATTAATAACGATGAAGTCTGTGAAATATCAATTGCCACAAGATGTGATTGTCTAGATGAAGATATTATTAATTATCTTGATTCATTATGTGACAAGAAACAAATATGGTTAGAACTGGGACTACAAAGTTCTAATGATACAACTGGTGAACTTATTAATCGCTGTTACAGTTTTAAAGATTTTTGTGATGCGTTAATTCTTTTAGAAAAGACAAGAATTAAAACCTGTGTTCATATCATTAATGGCCTACCATATGAAGATAAAGAAGACATGCTTAAGACCATTAAAGATATAAATGAATATAAATTCAATGCGATTAAAATACACATGTTACATATCATTAAAGACACAAAACTTGCAAAGTTATATGTTGAAAAACCTTTTAAGATATTAAATAAAGAAGAATATGTCGATATTGTCGTATCACAACTAGAATTATTGAAACCAGAAATAATCATTGAAAGATTAACTGGCGATCCTATTAAAGATGATCTGATTGAACCTAAGTGGCTATTAAATAAGACAAGTGTTTTAAATGAAATAGATAAAAGGATGGCTAAACTTAATACCTACCAGGGAAAGAAGATAAATGAAGACTAATACATTTGTACATAAATATTTAAAGGGCTTAATCAATAAAGATGATGAAGTTGTCGATATGACTGTTGGTAATGGCAACGATACATATTTATTATGTAAATTAGCTAAAAGAGTCATTGGTTTTGATATAAATAAAGAAGCTATCAATAATACAAAAGAAAGAATTAAAGAATTTGATAATTATGAACTGATTCTTGATAATCACATCAATGTCGATAAATACATTAAAAATAAAATGAAACTGTTTATTTTTAATCTTGGTTATCTTCCTCATAGCAAAAATCCAACAACCACCAAGGGAACAGAAACACTAGTCGCCTTTAAGAAAGCTTATGACTTATTAATGAATAATGGCTATATCATAATCACCTTCTATGTTGGTCATAAAGGTGGCTTTGATGAATATTATTTATTGAATAAATATTTTAATGAAAACAACATTTTAGTCATTGAAAAATATCAGGCGAAGTCATCTATCTTAGAACCCATAACATTTATCATTAAAAAGGTTTAGAATATTATTATGAAAAAGAAAAGATTATTATTATTATGGGGAAGCATTATTGTTGTACTGATTATCGCCTTAACAATCGTCAACGCTTTATTAATTAATCCTCATACTTTAAAAATAAGAGAAGAAAAAATAGTCATTAATGAAAAAGACAAGAATTTAGATAATCTTTTGATTGCCTATTTTTCTGATATGCATTATGGACACAACTATTTAGAAGATGATTTAAATAATTTGATTCAAAAATTAAATGATTTTAAACCTGATATCATCATCTTTGGTGGCGATTTAATTCAAGATGCCAGTAAAGATGAAATTGATTATTTAAAACAGGAATTAAGTTTATTATCTTGTAGATATGGAAAATACGCAATTCTTGGTGATGAAGATTTTATCAATAGTGAAATTAGTGATCTTTTAATTGAAAGTGATTTTACTATTCTTAATAATGAGAATATTTCACTTTATATTAACGAAACTTATTTGAATATTGTTGGTATTGAGCCATTAGTTAATGGTAATCCAAACATTGATGTTGCCTATGATGGCATTAAAGAAAACTATTATACATTGGCTGTTTCACATTGCCCTGATATTTTAGACCAAATTAAAGGAACCAACACCAATCTTCTATTAGCTGGACACAGTTTAGGTGGGCCAATCTATTTCCCTTTAATAAATCATTTGTATCGTAAAAATGGCTGTAAGAATTACTTCCATGGAAAATATAAAGCTGATAATTTGTCATTAGATATCACAAACGGTTTAGGCACAATAAATAAAAACGCCAGACTTAATGCTGACGCTGAACTTGTTTTATATAAATTTTCTTTTAAATGATTACTTATTTGTTAAAGCTTCGATATCTTCGATCATCTTAGGTATTCTTGTCGATAAGACTTCGCAGCCCTCGTCAGTAATTAATAAATCATCTTCAATTCTGATGCCTATTTCTTCATCTTCAATATATAGGCCTGGTTCATTAGTGATTACATTGCCCTTTTCAAGTGGCAAAGCAAGTTCACTGCCAACATCGTGTGTATCTAAGCCAAGATGGTGAGAAACACCATGATAATAATATTCACTATAATCTTTATTTAATCCATGTTTAGGTAATTCTTCTTTATAAAAATCAATTACTTTCTGATTTAATTCTTTTAAAGTTATACCTGGTTTAGCATTTTCTTCTACTACCTTTTGTGCTTTTAAAACAACTTCATAAAGCTCTTTTTGTCTTTCAGTGAATTTTCCATTCACTGGGAAAGTTCTAGAAATATCTGCACAATAATTCTCATATGTAGCACCTAAATCACATAGGAACATTTCACCATCTTTAATTTCACATTCATTGTCATGATAGTGTAAGATAGTTGCTCTTTTACCACTTGCACAGATTGTATCAAAGGCTGTATTCTTACATTTATTCTGCGCTAAGACAAATTTAAATAATCCTTCAAGAGTCATCTCATTCATATCTGGTTTAATTAAAGACATCATCTTTCTTACACCTAGATTAGTAATGGCAATGGCATTTTTGATACAAGAAATTTCATATTCATCTTTTATTAAACGCATAGAAGTTAACTGTTTATAGATGTCTTTGATTTTAACGGCAGGATGTTTTTTGCTTAATTCTTCAGCTAATTTTAAGGCAGGAGTTAAGGCCTGATTTAAATCATAATGCCATAAATCTAAATACAATGAGTAATCTAAATGTCTTGTGCGATTTAATAATGCTCCTAGATAATTATCAAAATCTTCAAAATCGTTTATTCTTTCAATTCCAGAAATTGCTTTGGCATCTTCCTTACTGATTCTGCCACCTACCCATTTAGCTAATTCTTCATCATATGGTAGTAAGAATAAAAATTCACTGATCTGATTATTGAATTTATTCATTACTAAAATAACAGATTCTTCTTTTAAGCCTGTTAAATAATAAAAGTTTCGATTAACTGAAAAAGGATATGTTTCATCTTCTGATTTATATATCGCCTTACCAGAAAACAAAATCACTGTGCTGTTGTCTTCAACAGATTCAATTAATCTTTTTCTTCTTGATTCAAAAATATTCATACATCTTCCTCCTAAAATATTCCATCATCATTTTTATCTTGATAAGAAACTTTAATAATCTCATCATTATTTAGACATTCTTCAATTAATGATTCATAATCGAATAACGATTCAAAATATAGACAATCTTTTTCTTTTGGCTTAGTTACAGGATTTTTTGGTTCAAATATTGTGCAACAATCTTCAAATGGCAATATTGATGTTTCATAGGTACCAATCTTTTTCGCCATTTCAATATTTTCTATTTTATCCATCATACATAATGGACGCATGATTAAGGTATCTGATACTTTGCCTATAACAGCGATGCTTTCAGGTGTTTGTGATGCAACCTGGCCAACGCTTTCACCATTGGTTATTAAACCAATCTTTCTTTTTTGGCATAATCTATCAGCAATACGATACATCATTCTACGCATTATGGTAATCGCATGACTTTCCTTACAGTTTTTATAAATAGCTAGCTGTAAGTCAGTAAATGGTATCACATGTACCAAGATATTTTCTTGATAGACAGATAACATTTTAGCTAGATTTAATACCTTGTCTAATGCCTGTTTAGAAGTATATGGCTGACTCGCAAAGTGGATGCATTCAATTCTTAAGCCTCTTTTCATGGTTAAATAGGCTGCAACAGGAGAATCAATACCACCAGACATCATAACCATTGCCCTGCCATTAATGCCTACTGGATAGCCACCAGGCCCTTTAACCTTTTCATCCATCAGAATAATGTCATCTTTTTCAACAACCACATAA
Source organism: uncultured Solobacterium sp. (assembly GCA_946415785.1). Taxonomy (GTDB): domain Bacteria; phylum Bacillota_I; class Bacilli_A; order Erysipelotrichales; family Erysipelotrichaceae; genus Colivicinus. Next base: position 18,383 of record CAMKTV010000005.1, on the reverse strand, counting down.
ATCATTAAATCAGGCTTATGAACATCAACTTTTAATTCACTGTTTCTTAAGATATGACCAGCAATTTGTCTGTTGATATCATCGCTTCTTAATGGATAAGTTTTATCTGTTCTTCTTGTGTTAATCTTAAAAGTCTTATAATCATTTTTTAACGCAAGTTTAAGTGCTTCTTCCTTTACAACTTCTAGGTCTTTTTCAACGATTAAAGCACCAGAAAAATAAGCATAACCAAATACCTGTTTTAGATCTTCTTTAATTAAGTTAAAATCTTCACCATTAAGTTTAATAAAAAGACCATCATGAAGTGTTTTATATTCAAGCTTTTCATAATGTTTTAAACGTATCTTGATATTGTGAGTTAAAGCCTTGGTGAAGTCTTTCTTATTCTTACCTTTTGTCGATAATTCACCATATCTAACAACTATATGATCATATAAAATATCAGCCATATCTTTTTATATTCTCCTTTAGACAAGTTATAAAATAATCAATTTCTTCTTTGGTGTTTTCATGGTCAAATGAAACTCTAATCGCATAATCTTCATCGACACCTATCGCCTTTAAAGCTCTATTAAGTTCATTCTTCTTTGAACCACAGGTTGATTTACTAGACACCATAATGCCTTGATTATTTAAAGCATTTAATAATACTTCACTTTTAATTGGTGTTGAAATATTAATAAGATTATCAATACTGTTTTCAAGATTGATTTTTATTTCGGGGATTTCTTTAATCCTTTCTTTAAAATATTTATTTAATTCTTTAATTATCTTATTATCATTATCTTTGTTTTCTAATGTGATTCTTAAAGTTTTAGCTAAAACAATATCAACCAAGGCATTAGAAGTTCCACCTCTTACACCAAATTCTTGTTGACCACCATTAATAAGCGGAAGCAATTCAACATGTTTCTTTTTTACAAGTACACCACTTCCTTTTAGGCCATGAATCTTATGAGCAGAGAAGCTGGCTAAATCAATATCTTTAAAATCAATATCAATCTTACCAACACCTTGAGTTATATCACTATGAAAATATGTACCTGGATGTTTCTTTACTATCTTTTTAATTTCATCAATATTATTTATGGCGCCTATTTCATTATTCACAAGCATGATGCTTACAAGTATCGTATCTTGTCTTAAATTATTTTCAACATCCTTTACTTCAATTACACCAAATTCATTTGGTTTTAGATAAGTTATATCATAGCCAAATTCATCTTCTAATTGTTTTAAGGCATTATGAACACTTGAATGTTCATATATTGAAGAAATGATATGTTTTTTATTTTGATTCTTTAAGCATAATCCTTTGATGGCTGTGCTGTTGGCTTCTGATGCACCACTTGTAAAGATAATCTCTTCTTTTTCTACTTTTAAAAGTCTAGCGATATTTTCTCTAGACTTTTCTAACATATTATAGATTTCTACTCCACCATCATATAAGGCATCAGAATTACAATAATAATTATCTAATAATTCTTTATAAGTTTTTAAGACTTCCTTATTTGTTTTGGTAGTAGCGACATTGTCAAAATAGATTTTTTTCATTAAGCGTTCTCTAAATAATTTGAGCCCTTACGATTAGGGAATAATTTTTCCATACAGGCAATGGCCATCGTTAAAGCTTTTGTATATTCACCATTTAAATAAGATAATTCAGCTCTTGATAAATCTCTTTCAACTTCTGGATGACTAGAACGATATTTGTTGCCAAAGACAATGGCATTTTCAACCATTATTGCCATGCCAACAATATTATTCGCATCATTATAGAAGCGATCAATAAATTGAATTGTTTCATCAAGTGTTTGATTTAATAATGGAAGATTCAAAGGAATTTCATTTAATAACTCTTTTATCTTTCCTATTCTATTTCTTCCTTCTAATAAGTCATCTTTATAACGATCAGCGATAGCTGGCAAATGATATTCACTAACTTTTACTTCAACTTCATTTAATACTGCTGTGAATTTAATAAGTTGGCTTTTTGCTCTTGATTCATCGGTAGTATTCTTATCAAATGTAGCTTTATATTTCCCTAATTCAGTTTTTGTTTGTTTAATTTCATTTAATAAAGCGTTAGCTTCTGACATTAATTCACTTGCTGCTTTTGAGTTATCAGTAATGTTTCCATTTAATGCGATATATGAAGCTTGATAATCATTAATAGCTTTTTCACTATCTTTTATATAGGCATCCATATCTTCTAAGCCAAAGCGTTCTTTTTCTATTTCATATGATTTAGAAACATAATTATGTAAGCCTTTTGTTTCTTGAATTGCTGAAACAACTTCATCGCTTTTAGCTTTTAATTCCTGGAAGTTTTTGTTTTCTTCTCTTAATGAAGAAAGTAAAGTGTTAAGTTTTTCTTTATACGCTTTATTATGTTCTTTGACGTTTCCTAAATCACCAACTGAAATAACTTTAAGGTCTTCATTTAATGCTTGATCAATATTTTTAAGTTCTTCATCAATCTTTAAGTGATCAGTATATACACCTCTTTGACGAGATAAAGCATATTGTCTATTAACTTCATCAAATAAAGCAGGAATAACTCCTTTACAATCAGCTACGAGTTCAGGTAAAGCTAATAACGATTTTTCAATATCAAGGATATTTTTATTTATTCTATCTAAAGCACCTTTAGCACTTTCATAATCATTTGTGAAAATAAATTCTTCACTTTGAGAGAATAATTCTTCAACTATTTCAATCTTTTTTTCAATTCCTGGTAAAGCTATTGATAAAGCACTTGCTGAATTATTTGTATAATATTTTAATTTTAAGAATTTTTCTTTTAATTTCGCTGAATTCTCTCTTAAGATTGTTTCTTCTTCAGAGAATTCTTCCAAGAATTTATCTATTTCATTAATTTCTTTTTCGCATTCTTCAGCCTTTTGTTTTGCAGATATTAATAATTCTCTTACTTCACTATAATTCTTAGCAGCAAATTCATCTTCAATATTTTCTAAAAAATCAGAAAACTGATCAATATTCTTTTGGGCTTCTTCATATTTATCATAATAAACTTTTACTTTATCAGCAGTTTGGGCGTTTCTTTTTGCGATTGCTTGAGCTTTATTTATCTTAAAAGCAATCGGTATAGTTTTTATGGTATTGTAACGAACCTGCAGCTCATCAACATCTTTTTTTAGATTAGATTTGCGAGTATTTAAAACGATAATTAATACTAATATTAAAGCAACTACAGCCAAGGCAATTATAAGGATTAATCTCATTTGATCAGTCATCTTTATTCTCCTAAAATCAACAATAATTATACTATTAAAAGCGCCTTTTCTCAATTTGACTTATGTCATAATAATTGATAATATAAATAGGCACGTTAGAAGACGCATGTAAAGTTTCTAGACTAAGCGTTAATAGCCTAAAAGGAAAATTAGTAGCCTAGCGTAAATGGTGAAAATTGTATATTAACACTCTCTAAAAATGATTTACACCTCTAACACTAAGAAAAGGAGGAACATTATGGCAAGAAACACTGGACCTGTTTGGCGTATATCTCGTCGTTTAAACTTCTCTGTTCTAGAAACAGGCGAAGAATTAGCAAAAAGAGCATATATTCCTGGTCAACATGGTAGTGCAACTAAGAGAATTAAACTTTCAAACTATGGCTTACAACATGCTGAAAAACAAAAAATCAGACATATGTACGGTCTAAATGAAAAACAATTCTACAACACTTACATCAAAGCTAGTAAGATGAAAGGTGTTACTGGTACTAATCTTCTTGTATTATTAGAATCAAGATTAGACAACCTAGTATACCGCATGGGCTTCGCAAGAACTAGACGTGGTGCTAGACAACTTGTAAACCATGGACATATCCTAGTAAATGGTAAGAAATGTGATATCCCTAGTGCTTGGATTAAACCTGGTTCAACTATCGAAGTTAAAGAAGCTAGTCGCAATAATGCATCTATCGCTGACGCTTTAGAAGCAAACGTTTCATTCAAGGACTATGTAAATGTTGACAAAGACGCTAGAAAAGGAACATTCGTTAGACTTCCTGAAAGAAAAGAATTAAACCCAGAAGTAAACGAACTACTAGTTGTCGAATACTACAACAGATAACACTAAGAAAAAGAAATGGATTAATTATCCATTTCTTTTTTTATGATTTCTTTTACTTCTTTAACAGCATCTTCTAAGACATTATTAATCACATGATATTTATATGTCTTTGAACTTTTGATTTCTCTTTTGACTTGTTTAAGTCTTTTTTCAATTACTTTAAGATCATCAGTTCCTCTGCCAATTAATCTTTTCTTTAATTCTTCAATGCTTGGCGGTTCAATAAAGATACTGATTGCATCAGGACATTTTTCATTTACCTGTAGTCCACCTTGAACATCAATTTCTAATATGACATTTTTACCTTCTTCTCTTTTTTGTTCAACATAAGCTTTAGGTGTTCCATAATAATTGTCCACATAAGATGCATATTCCAAGAAAGCGTCTTCTTCAATAGCTTTTTCAAACGTCTTTTTGTCTACAAAGAAATAATCAACGCCATCTTTTTCTTCACCTCTTAGGGCTCTGGTGGTCATTGAAATAGAAAAGGCAAGATTAAGTTTCTTATCCTCTAATAGTTCTTTTAAAATTGTGCTCTTACCAACACCACTTGGTCCGCTATAAACTATAAGCAATCCTTTTTTCATTACCTCTATTTTACTACAAGCTTAATTAATTAAGTATAATAATGTTATGGCAATTGATGGAATTATTCTAAGTAAAATCAAAGAAGAATTAGATAATAATCTTCCTATGCACATCAATAAAATTAATGAAACTTCTAAAACGGAAGTTATCTTTAATGTTCATGCCAATAAGGTGCGCATAAATCTTGTGATTTCTTTACATAGTGTCTATAACCATATTGCTTTATCTAATGAAAATTATAATAACTTTGAAGAACCTTCGACTTTCATCATGGTATTAAGAAAGCATCTGACTAATGGCATCATAACTAAGATTGAACAGTTTAATTATGACCGTTATTTATTAATGCATATCAAGGCCTTAAATGATTTGTATGATGAAAAAGAATATCTATTAAGTGTTGAATTAATGGGCAAATATGCCAATCTGATTCTGATTGATAAAGAAACAAATAAAATAATTGATGCCCTAAAGAAGATACCGCCCTATCAGAATAATAAACGCACAATTTTAGTTGGTGCTGATTTTATCTATCCTGATAATCAAAATAAAAAAGATCCTTTTAATGATAACGATATAGATTTTGAACAATCATTAGTAGCCCAACTGCAAGGCTTTTCTAAATTACTTGAACAGGAAGTTTTCTATCGTTTATCTGACAGTTCTTTTAAAGAAATTATGGAAACGATTAAACAAAGTGATTCACTCTATATTTTAAGTGACAACAATTATCATATTATTCCTTTAACTCACCTGAAAAAAGAATATAAAAAGTTCTCATTAAGTGAAGGTTTTGATTATCTTTATTTTGAGGCTAATGAAAAAGAAAGAATTAAAAGTGTCACCGAAGATATTGATAAGTTCATTAAAAGACAGATTAAACATTATGATTTAAAACTATCTAAGCTTAATCAAAGTTTAATTGATGGTGAAAATCTTTTGGATGATAAAGAAAATGGTGAATTACTTTATACATATTCTGATTTGAATAAAAAAGGTCTATCAGAGATTAATGTATTTGATTATAATGGCCAAAATAAAATTATCATACTTGATCCTAAATATTCAATTAAAGAAAACGCCAATAAATACTTTAATATCTACGCCAAGAAAAGAAAAGGTAAAGCATATATCGAGGAACAAATTCAAATAGCTAAAAATGAATTAGATTATTTTAAAGCACTAAAAGAACAGGTTGATATTGCAGCCTATAATGATGCTTTAGAAATTAGAGATGAATTAATTAAATATGGCTATCTAAGAAATAAGACAAAGAAAAATAAAAAGATTAAAAAGATTAATCTCTATCAGATCAAATATAAAGACTTTTTAATTACTTTTGGAAAGAATAATCTTCAAAATGATTATCTAAGTTTTGATTATGGAAAACCTAATAATATGTGGTTTCATGCGAAAGATTATCATGGTTCTCATCTTTTAATCAACACTGATTCACCAGATGAAGAAGCGTTACGTCTATGTGCTACTTTAGCTGCTTATTTCTCGAAAGGACGTTATTCAAGTTCAGTTCCTGTTGATTACTGTCTTTTGAAAGATGTCAAAAAGATTAAAGGCAAAAAGCCTGGTTTTGTATCAATTAAAAACTATAAGACAATATATATTGATCCTGTTTTAGATTCTAATTTAGATATTACCATTATCTAAATATTTTTTAAGCTTCACAATCTCATAAGGCTTTAAAGGACGATATTCGCCTGGTTTTAAATTGCCTAAAGTGATGTTAGCTTCTTGAATACGATGTAGACGAATGACTTTATAGCCATATTTTTCAAACATTTTTCTTATCTGTCTGTTTCTTCCTTCATGTATCTTAACTTCTAAAAAAGATGTTTCTTTATTATCGTTCTTTCTGATTAATTTAATTTCTGCAGGTGAAGTTTTTCTGCCATCTATATAGACACCTTGGCTTATCTTTTGGATTGTTTCACTGTCAATTAAGCCATTAATTGTAACTTCATATATCTTATCAATATGGTATTTTGGATGTAACATCTTTTGAGTTAAATCACCATCGTTGCTTAATAATAAAAGACCGCTGCTGTCATAATCAAGTCTGCCAATAGGATATAGACGATATTTACAATCAATCAAATCAATTGCACTGGTTCTGCCCTTTTCATCTTTAACGCTTGAAATAACCCCTTTTGGTTTATTTAAAAGATAGACAACTTTTTCTTCTTTTTTTAATAAATTGCCTTCAACTATTATTTCATCTTGAGGATTTGCCTTAAAGCCTAATTCATCAATTATCTTGCCGTTGACTTTGACTTTTCTGTTTACAATCAATTCTTCGGCTTTTCTTCTTGAACAATAACCGCTTTCTGCAATAATTTTTTGTAGTCTTTCCATGTCTTCTCTTTTAATCTTTCTAAATTCATATTCATTATAACCATAACTAGCCCATAAAGGATGGTTATTAAACCAATTGTTCCAATCAAGAAATAATCCTGATTATCAGCTACTGAATTTGACGCATTGATATTTTCAATATAATCTTCAATCACATAATTATTGACACTGTCTTTAGCTAAGACAATAAATTTTCCAGCTTTCTTAGAAATGAATTGAATATAATTGTTACTTTGACTGGTTCTGCATTTTACAACATCGCCATTTTCATCCAAACGATATACTGAATATGTCTTATCATTCTGTTTATCATCAATCTTAATTGAAGCCACAAAGGTTCCTTGAACATCAGTCTTTTTAAGATTTAAAGAAAAAGAAATTTCAAAATAATCAATCGCCTCAAAGCCATAGGCTTCACCAATTTCTTTTAAGATTTTTTCTTTCTTATTGAGCTGTTTGATAGAAACATAATATGTATCATGCAGTCCTTTAAATAAGAAGAATTTATTGCTTGGTGCTAAACTTAAACTTAAACCAGAGATAGATAAATCATAATCATTATCATCAATATGATAATGATTATCATCTAAGCCGCTTTCATGAATGATTAAATCAATTGTCCTTATTTCATTAAAATCATATGAATAATTAATCTTATTTAAATTACTTCTTATTTCTTTGATTTCATCTAAATCATATTTGCCTTCATTTAAATATGATTCTAGATTCTTTTCAATTAATGAATCTGTCTTTTCATTTAATTCTTTTAGACTCTTTGATACATTTATATCTTCATTTATCGACAAACCATTATAAGTTATAAGCAGATTTTGTTTACCATCTTCATTAATATTTATGCCACTTAACATATTAGAATTAAGTGGTACTTTTTCTTTATGACCATTTTCATATACGACATTTAGATAGATATCTCTTAAATCAAAATAAGTTCCTAATTCCAATTCTTTTTTAATATTTTTATTAAGATTTATTTTCTCTATTTTTTGATAATTTGCCACATAAGTCTTTTCTTGTTCAGCTGGTATTATTTCTTCATCATAGCCGACAAAAACATGTGAATCATAATCTGGATTATGAATTACAGGCACACTTCCTTTTAATACTTTAATCTTTAATTTTTCATTTCCTTCATACAAGCCACCATTGCCGTCAAAAGTGATAGTGACTAAATCATTTTGGTGTATCTTATCTGAATTAATTAAATAATCAAAATTGTCTTTTTTAACATAGGCAACACAGTTATCATGGTCATATAAATAATCAGAAGAAAAACTTGGATCAATTTGAACCTTATAAACATCTTCTAATTCTTCTAGAATAATCAAAGAATAGGCATTAAGATTATTTAATGTGAATTTACTGCGTGATAAATCTAAATCATTATAGAAGATGACTTTTTCTTCTTCTTCGATTACACCAATGGCGTAGCTGTTATAATCCTTATACCCAAGAGCTTTATCTAATTTATAATAATTTGCAGCTGCCTTTTCTCCCCAATAAGCATCCAGAGAATATTCAACATTCATACCACTTAATTTATTCCCAAAATAAGAGCCATTATAGAAAGAATTGCGATAATTACAAAAACGATCAGATACATAATATTTCATATATGAATAGATGGAATCGCTGATACTTGAATAATGATTATTCTTTCTTTCTTCTTGTGAATCATAGGCTGCATTAGAAAAGATATTGTTTTCACTATAGGCTTTAAATGATTTTCCATATGCACTTTCATGAATTGAAACAGACAATGCACTTAAAGCATTTACGCCATATAGATATTGATATTCATAAAACGATTGTAGTTCTCCATAATATTGTGATTTGTTGATCACATCATTGGCATTATCTTTTGCCTGGTCATCATAATAATCAATCTTTCCATTAATCTTTAATGTTTTATAGAAATAATCTTCTATTTCCTGATATTCATAATTAGTTAGACTTCGTGCTGGTAAATATAAATAATAATTATAATAGGCATCTTTATTGATGGCATTTTCATATTCATCATTTTTATAATCATCAATCATTTTATAAAAATCATCATAAAAGAAATGACCATCATAACTGTAATAATCTTTATTATCTTTTAAGAAAGCTAATGAGTCATCTAATTCTAGTGCATATGCATAATAGTCTAAAAGTAATTGCGTTTTTATCTTGTGATTAAGACTACCATCGATATTACTATAACTTGAAAGACGCACATCTAATAAATCATATGGATGTAAGACGACATCTTCTTTATCAATATAGCCAATATCACCTGCATATTTAAAATAAACAATGCTGGCGTCATTATTTGAATATAAATAGGCACCATCTATCCCGTAACAGGCATTAATACTGCTGCTTTTATTTTTGATTGTTGAGCGATATTCCAAATTTAAAGAACAGGCATCATTACTTACAAATTCAACAATCCCATATTCCATCTTTAAGACTTCTTCATCATGATAAAGAACCAGATTATCATAATTATCAATATTTCTTAAATAAAAACTATTCGCAAGATAATAGTCATTAAAAGATTCAATGATTTCTTTTTTTCCTTCGCCAACTTCCGCAACATAATACTCATCATTAGCTGTCACATTTAAAGGAGCTATATTAAAAATAAATATAACAATAAGCGTAATCAAAAAAAATCTATTCATTTTTAACATATTTTAATTTTATCATTATTAGGCAATTATGATTTTCATTAATAAAAAAATCAGAATATCGATAGCGTCATAAAATTAGGCAGATTAAACGATTTTAATGGAACATCTTTTCTTAATGGGATATCTTTAACTAAATCAAAAATATAATTATCATCCTTCAACTTAAAATGATAGATTTCACCTAATAGTTTAAAGTTATCATTAAAAGATAATCTTGTATCAAAGATAACTTCAAAAATCTCATTATTATTTATGATATTAAAACGTAACAGAATCTTATTCATATTTGATTGTTTTTAGATACACTCCTTTATTTCCTTTAAAATAGTAGGCAAGATCTTTCTCAAGGTCTATTTTCCCATCAATATAGAAAAGTCTTTGACTATATAGTCCTTGTCCAAGCCACAAGAAACAAGAAACATCTTTTCTGTTTACAGCTTCTTTATATTCAAGGATTTCAATATTTGGATAATCAATAAATATTTCTTTAAATTCTTTTAAATATTCATTATCATATGCCGTTATGATTGTTTTTTCTTTTTTCTCAAGATATACAGGTAATCTGTTTTTTAGATTATAGCCAACTAATAAATCATCTTTAGTCAGCACTATTTCTTCAGGTATTCTTTCAATATATGGTTTAAATAAACAATCATCACTTATAAATTCTTCTTCAATACAAGGCACAAAAGGAATGATTCTTTCATCATAAAAATATGAATCTCCTTTATAATCGTTATGACCAGAAAAAATATTCAATAAATCCTGATGGTCATTAATCTTAATTGAGTATTTATATTTAAAACTGTTTAATAATTTAAAAGAGATGGAAGATTGTTTTGATAGAGTGATGATGTTGATGTTGCTGACTAGACTTCTTCTTAATAATTGATATAAATAATTATTGATATTTTCATCATATGATAATAGGCATGATAAATCTTCTATCACTAAACACAAGTCCTCATTATCATTTATTAATTTATTAAATAAATAACTGATATCTTCATTATCTTCATACAATAAACTATCACTTATATATTTATTCTTATAAATCTTTGAACCGATAACGACACATCTTCTGTTAATGTTATTTAAGATATTATTAATTTCTTTATTTCTGGTGGAATAAATAAATATATTTTCATTTTGAGGTAAACATAATACATTCTTATAGGCGTTTAAATAATCATCTATTTCACCTATTATCTGTGATTGACACTTATATTTGACTGATAAATCTTTTTTACTTAATGGTATTGGTTTATTAAATTCTATTTTTTCATTTTTAATATTTAATAATTCACTTGTCTCATTAATTCTCTTAACTAGATAAGTGGCTTCTGAATTTGATTTATGTTTTTTATAACTCTTTTTTTGAATTATCTCTAAACGATTATTAAGTAAAGATACTTCATAGGCTTCACCATTATTCTGATCATATTTACTATAAAGAGCCTTGCCTTTAAATAGATTATCGTCAATTGCCAAATAGAATTCCCCAGGATTATTTAAATATGCAGCATCTTTAGTTTTAATGATGTCATTTGAATCTTTCTCGCTTAAGACTTTTAAGGCAATCTTAAAGCGACTATTTGACCAGATTTCATCATCGATTATTCCGCTTGGCCTTTGGGTAGCTAATAATAAATGTAGTCCCAGACTTCTGCCAATACGGGAAAAAGAAATCAATTCTTTAATAAATAAAGAGTTTTCTTTTTTAAGTTCCGCAAATTCATCTACGACAATCAATAAATGAGCGATATTAGGCAGATTATAATCAGGATTATTGTATTCCAGATAATCATCAATATTCATAATTGAAGTCATTGCCTTATTGGACAATTTCTTAAACAGTCTCTGTCTTCTTTTACATTCAAAATCAATGGCGACAATGAGCCTTTCAAAAATATCATTTTCTAAATTATTAATCTTAGCGACAATATGAGGAACACTTTTGCCATTAGCACTTAACGATTCTTCAATGCCACCGCCCTTATAATCAATAAGAATGATATTTAAATAATCAGGTCGATATCTTATACATAAAGATAATAACAGTGAAATAATCAGTTCACTCTTTCCACTTCCTGTACTGCCCCCTATTAAACCATGAGGGCCATTTTTCTTTTCATGAAGGTCAAAATTCATTATTTCTTTTCCAATAAGCGCAAAATCAGCTCTTAGACCTTCCTGTTTTGTTTCATAAAATTTCTGAATATTTAAATCACTATAGACATCTTTAAAGCACAAGGCCCTGTCTAATGTCTGTAATTTTTGATAGGAACTTAATTGTTTTCCATAATATTCAAAATCAATATCTTCATTTAGATATTTAAATGGTATCTTTTCTTTTTCATAGATATAACCATTCATATTTAAGTATTCAATAAGGACTTCACTATCTTTATATAAATCATTTTTATCATTAGTAAAATAGAGTAATTTAATCTGATTATTAGTAAATAAATAATCAATATGACTATCAGCTAATATTATTAATGGTTTATCAATCTTTAAAGCATTCAATTCCTGAAGTTCTCTTTTTTTATTTAATGTTAAACGATTATTATTAAAGATTAATTGAGGTAAGCCAAAAAATTCTTCATAATTATTTATTTCCTTACTGTAAATAGCCAGATAAAAATCATCATAATGATATTTATAGGACAGCTCCAAAAGAATCTTTTTCATAAAGTAAAGCTTATTATTAGCACACACTGATACAAAGCGATATTTTTTTAAATTCAAAAAATATGGACAATCCTCGATATTATTTAAACGATATTTGATTCTGCTTAGTGCTTCTGTTATTTCTTCATCATCACATTCTTTATATTCAAAATCTCTTGTATCTTTAATAAGTCCTATGGAAATATTTAGAAAGCTTTCATTTTTATCTGTAATATAGAATAATCTTTCTTCATTTATTTGACCAGCAAAATAATAACTTCTTTCCTGTTTAAGAAAGTTTCTTATCTCATATTCAATTTCTTTTTCATATTTTGTGAGATAACTAAGATGTTGTTTTTTATTTTCATCAATAAGCTTTTTATTTTCTTTTTTCTCACTGCCTTTTCCAATCAATGGCCAAAATACTCCTGATATCAGCATCGTAAGTGGCATCATTATATAAAACAGACTATTAAGAATATTATTTGAATTTAAATAATTATTATATATATTTATACCCGCAATACTGATCATCGCTAACGACATCGTGATGCTTGGACCAATTTGAAAGATGAGCTTTTTTGATTTTTGAATATGTATTGGTTTATATTCTTTTAGTTTTTTAATTTCAATATCTTTTTTAACAGGCAAATAATAATTATTTACTGATGGTTTCTTATTTTCATATTTAATTATTCTTTCTTCAACATCTTTTCTTATCGATTGTTTAAAGGGATAAAAACTGTTGATATATAAGAAATCTTCATAATAATAAAAACTAAAATTTAATAATCTTACCTTATCACCTTTTTTAAGTTCTTCCCCAGTATATAATTGATCATTTAATAATAAATATTCATAATTGGTGATAAGGTGTTTATCTTTTAAACAGAGATAAACACCTTTTAAATATTCATCTGAATTAATGATGTGGGCTTTGGGATGATTCGCAAAAATGAGGGGAAGATTGCGACAAATAATGAAACTGTTTAAGCCCACATCATCTTTATATACAAAAAGCTCAATATCATTTAAAAAATGATTTTGCTTAATGATATACTTTTTTATTTTTAATTCTTCTTTAATTCTTCCATCTTCAAAATGAAAATGATTATTTAGACTTATATAATACTTATCATTATCTTTAATTATTTTTAAATCTTTATATGAATATGGAAGAGTTTTATCTTTTAAATTAAAACTGAGGAATTTTATTCCTTCTTTAATGACAATAAACATTAATTTGTACTCACAAGGACATTTATTGACGCATGGTATTTATTATCTTTAGTACTGATATCTACTTGGCAGGCACCCATGTTTTTGCCTACAATAACACCATTTTCAATTGAAGCTACACCTGTATCTGAACTTTTAAAAATTAAATCATTTGTCTTATAGCCATCTGGTAAAGCTTTAATTGGGATATTATATTTTTCATTAATCTTAATAACGATGGCATATTTTTCTAACAGAATCTTTTCAACATCTATTTCATCTATATTTTTTTGAGAAGTTGAAAAACGGTTTTTGCGAGTACAATTCTTAATAAAGACACCATTTTCAATATGTGTCATATTGCCAAATAATTGATTGTCTTTATCTAAGATATTCTTTTTATAACTTAAACCGAATTTATAGAGTAGTGATTTTGAAGTATTAAGACTGATGTCTAATATCCAGCTTAAAGATAAATCACCACATACTTTCACATTTTCGTTTTCTTTTGCGATTTCATCTATGGCTGCATATGGTAAGTCGATTTGTCTTGACGTGTCATTTCCATCTTCATCATATAAATGAAGCGTTGTCTTGACTTCGGCTCTTATACCACCATCTAATTCAATATCCATTAAGCGAATGTTTAAGGCTTCAAGATTGAAGTTTAATCCTAGAGCTGTTTTGGCACTGGCACCAATTATAAAATCAAGATCCTTATCACTGTCATTGATTAATCTTAACTTGCCATTTTTGATTTCAAAGCCACGTACATCACGATTAGTTAAAACTACTTCTGCCTTGCCACTTATATAGATCTTTATCAATAATTCCATATTTAAATAAACGCTTGTAACACCAGCTACAGGAACTTTGATTTCACATATTCTGATTGACGCTTCTAATTCATCATCCTTTTCTTTAACAACCGATTTTAATGAATTTAAGAATGTATCGCCATCATAATCTTTAAAATCTAGATAATAGTTTTTATATCTTCCTATGGATACACCTAATTCACATGTGCTTTGATAGGCAACTTTAAAATACGCTTCTTTTAATTTACCATCCTCATAATCCCATTTATAATCCGTTTTAACATCAGAAACAGATACATCAAAGAAAGTATTAACACCTTTGATATTCTTTGAAATATGAGCACTTATACCATTACCTGAGACATTATAGCTTACTCTAAAACCATCAATATGAAATACTTGGCTTAGATTGCTGGCCAATAATTCTTTTGTAGGATTAATATATGAACTATCATCATTCTCCAATTCTTGACCAGGAATAATAATAGCCTTATCAAAATCTAAATCAGATGAATTGGCGATATTTAAATCTTCATATACATCGGATAATTCAACATCTTCTAGAATATAAAAGCTTTCCTGTTTATTAATAATTCTTTTATATTCATCATCTTCTTTTAGATATAAAATATCTCCTTCTTTGTGGTCGCTATAACTTATTAGGCTTCTGCCATCATAGGCATAGTATTCATCATCTTCTTTAATACCTTCTTTTGTTTTGTATTCATAGACTCTTTCAAAGTGCTGGTTATTGATTTTATTGACAAGTTTATCAATTAGTTCATCAGCTATTTTTCTATCTACTAAATCATTTTCTTTTTTATTCTGTTTAGTCCATTTAATTTCTTTTAAATATTCTAAATAATTATCTTTGATGTCTAATAAACGTGCGAATGTCAAAGATAAAAAATCATAATCTAAATCTTCATCTAAATTTTCTAATTCATCATTTTCAACTACACCCCAAAGCAAAAGATCATTTAAATAATCTTCATTGTCACTTAAGCCTGTTTTAGAAGCTAACAGGCTTAAGTATTCTCTTTTTGAATATGTTTCAATTCTTTTACATGAACAGCATGTCACAAGGACAATGGCCACTAAAAGAATCTTAATAATACACTTATTCAAAACTTGATGCATTGGAAACAATCGTTGATTCCATTGAGTCATAAGAAGAAACGGTGTAGTCTAAGAATTTCGCATATTCTTCAATGGTTTGGTTTTCCTCAATAAAGCGTAACGCAAATTTTTGAAATCTTGTCACAATCGCTTCACCAGCTGTGCCCTTCCAGACATTTCTTAAATCGAGCATCATTCTTTGAACTGAAGACAAGACTTCATCTAAATTGACGTTAATAGTACGAATATTGGCAGCACAATTGCTGACTTCCGGTAAGGTAATTCTAATGTCTTCCATAACTCCTCCTAAATCTTTAGACGACTTGCGGCACTAGCCAATTCATCTTGTACCTCACGATAGGCTCTAGCGCTCGCTTTTAAAAACTCTGCATATTGACGCATAATAATCGATATCTGACGAAAATCGTCCTCATATGACTTAATACGTCCATTGAAGGCCAAATTATCTTTGCCTCCCCAATTACCTGATAACTTATCAATTTCGCTATAGAGGGAATTGTAAAGTCTCTGGTAATCACCATCTGCTGTTTCAACTTTGCTAGCAACTTCTTCTAATTTGCTAGGGTCAACATTAATAGTTGTATGCATTTTCTATACCTCCTATTTCTTTATTGACATGAAACATTAAAAAATCCTCACTTTTTTGAGGATTTTTTTATTTTTTTAATATTTTTACTTTTTTCTTTCAAAAACGAGGTCGTATTCAATCAAATTTCCATAAGATCCTATCTTGATTGGCAAATATCCTTGATATGAATAACCTTTGTTTGCCATCTCAAATACGACATCTTCGCTTGTCTCGAAAGTTCCAGTGGCAAAGCCACTTTTAACTTTAATTCTTATTAATTGTACATCAATCACCTTTTTATCTCCTTATTGGCCTAGATCAATGATTGTTCCACTTCCGCCAGTAACTTGAGGAAGTTCACCATTCCATTTTTCAATCTTCTTGTATTCAATTACATTGCTGCTTAATGATTTTGCTAAGATTTCATTAGCCTCTGCTTCAGCATTTGCTTTAATCTTTAATGTTTCTGCTTCTGCTTCAGCTTTTGTAATAGCTGTTTGTTTCTCAGTTTCAGCAGTTAATAGTTTCTGTTGAGCAACTTGTTTTTCTTCAATAGCATTGATATATGCTTCTGAGAATTCATAGTTAATGATATTTACATCAGCTACATATAAGCCATAACTGTTTAATTTTTCATTAAGGCCTTTAACTAACCCTTCAGATATTAACGAACGATTTACGACTGTTTCTTCTGCTGTATAATTTGAAGTAATTGCTTTTAATACTTCATTTACAGCTGGAATAACTAAGATATTTTCATAATCTGAACCAACATTCTTGTAGATGAAGTATGATTGGTTCTTATCAATGCGATAATTGATAGCTAATGAAGTTTCAACAGTTTGTAGATCCTTTGAGAAAGCTTCTGTTTCTACTTCAAGTTTTACAATACGATTATCAATTGTAATAACTTTTTGTGCAAAAGGAACTTTTAAATGGAAGCCTTCTTGTAGCACCTTGTCTTCAACTTTGCCCATTGTTACAACTACACCTGTATGACCAGGTTTTACAACAACAGCACTTCCTAACAATACGATTAATGCAACTACAACAATCACAACAGCAACAGTAATTTTCTTTGTAAAATCAAATCTTTTCATTTTCTTCTCCATTCTTTAATAATTTTCTAATTTGCCAAGATATTTCTTAGCTTTCTTTTTATGTTCACTAGCGATATAAGCATTAACCATTACCTCTAGTGCTGTAAATAACTTTTCATTATTTATATTTACAGATTTCATCACTTGTTTAATTGTCTTTTTTTCATCTTCATCTAATTTGTAGATAACTTTAGCGAACAGATTATATAAATCGGCCTCATTTAATAAATCATCGCTTTCATCTTCTACATCGCCATTTACTAATACCATTAATTTTCCAATATCTTCAATTTTCATTGCTTCCTTTAAGGAATTAATCAATAGTATTCTAGCAAGATGCTTATCATAATACTTTTTCTTTATTGGCCTAGCTACATATTTCCTTTTAACCCAGTTTTGAATGATGCTAGGATCAAGGGATGTTATTGAACATACTTGGCAAAGTGACAAGCCATCAGTCAGTTCAATAATCTTTTTAAATTCATCAAAGGCATCTTCATTAATGAACTTTTTACTGGTACCTGGAATCAACTTGTCCATCGTCTTAACCTCCTACTATCATGATAGTATCATACGGTCATTTGACTGTCAATATATATTATTAAAAATATTTTTAAAATATTAATACTTATATTCGTGATCACCAATCTTATAAGTAGTGGTGTTTTCTTCTTCTTTATAAGCTTTGCGTATTTCAATCATATTTAATACATCGTAGCCATTATGTTTTAAGAATTCTGCCATTATTGAATTATTTGGATGCATATATAAATATAATGTTTCATTACCATATTCCTTACTTAAGGCCTCTGCCCTTTCAAACAGCATCCTTCCTACGCCCTTTAAACGGTCTTCTTTTCTTACAAAGATTTGTTCAAGCCATACAACATCATTATCTATCTTACATACAGCATAGCCAATATAACGGCCATTATCTGCTATGGCATAAATTGGATATTTTCGATACAAGAATTCTTTTAATTCTTCTACAGCATCATCGACATCTATTTCTATTTGACTATCTTTCAATTTCCCTAAATATTTTCTAAAATCAACAACCAAATAAGCTAATGAATACATATTATTTGAATCAATATTAATAAAACGATAA
>CAMKTV010000004.1 GCA_946415785.1 uncultured Solobacterium sp. | reverse complement strand
ATCAATAACACAAATAGAATTTGTGATGCTTATAATAGAGAAAACGGATATTATTAATTTTTAATGCTTCAAAATAAGAAAGAATTGATTAAACTATTTTTGGCGCTGATTCTTATTGGCGCCTTTTATACAATAGTTGGTTGCCCAATTAAGTTTTTAACTGGTTTGTCTTGTCCAGGTTGTGGGATGACTAGAGCTTATTTAAGCTTATTGAAGTTAGATTTTCCAAGTGCTTTTCATTTTCATCCTTTATGGATAATACCGCCTTTGTTTTTAATTAATTATTTTTATATCAAAAAGAAAAATATACTTATTTATAAAATCATCAATTATATATTTATATCTTTATTTATTCTTGTTTATATTATCAGGATTATAAGTGTCAGTGATATTGTCACTTTAGATTTTAAGGAAGGATTAATTTATAAACTGCTAATTAAAATAATTAAGTGATTATTCAAAAATCTTTTTTAGATTAATATCAAATGGCGGATAAATGATGCCTTTTTCAGTAACTATGCCTGTTAATAATTCATGGTCAGTTACATCAAATGATGGGTTATAACATTTAACTTCTTTTAAAGCCATTGGTTTTTCATACCACATATTTTTTATTTCTTCTGGATCTCTTAATTCTATCTTTATATGGTCGCCATCAGGACAATTCATATCAATAGTAGAACTAGGTCCTAAAGAATATACAGGTATTCCATAATGTTTCGCAAGTATCGCAACACCTGATGTACCAATCTTATTGGCTACATCACCATTTGCTGCAATTCTATCACACCCCACAAAGCAAGCCTGTACCCAGCCGTTACGCATAACAATAGAAGCAATATTATCACAAATCAGTGTTACATCAACACCAGCTTTTTCCATTTCAAATGAAGTCAGTCGTGCACCTTGTAGTAAGGGTCTAGTTTCATCAGCGAATACTTTTATATGCATTCCTCTGGCTTTAGATAATAACAGTGGCCCTTGAGCTGTTCCATATGATGTCGCAATAGGACCTGCATTACAATGTGTTAATACACCATCGCCATCTTTTAATAAAGATAGCCCATATTCTGATATCTTTAAACACATTTCAATATCTTCATTGTGTATTTTCTTTGCTTCTTCTTTTAATTTTGAAATTATTTCTTTAACATCTTTATCTTTATTATCTGTTACTACTTTTTCCATTCTGTTAAGTGCCCAGGATAAATTAACAGCTGTTGGTCTAGATGAATTTAGATATTCTTTATTATTTTTAAAATTCTTAAAGAATTCTTCAAAAGCTAAATCTCTATCTTTTAAAGATAGGATATACATTACATAACCCGCAAAGATACCGATTGCTGGAGCACCTCTTATTTCTAATTTCTTTATTGCATCATAAGCATCTTTTAAATTATCTATTTCTTTATATTCAATAGCATTTGGTAGTAATACCTGATTTAAAATAATGATTTTAGTTTCATCATCATTTAGTTTTACGTTATCGACAATGGCTATGCTTTCCATTTCTTTTTTTGTCTTTTTTAAATCAAGCATTTTTTCTCCTTTTAAAAAGGACCGTAAAGTCCTTAGATAATTTTAGTTTGTTCACCCTTGCTTGTATATAAATCATATACTTCTGAAACAGGTGAATTAGTAGAGATGGCGCTTATTAATTTCGCTAACATCTTGCCTACTGATAAGACAGTAATCTTTTTAGTCTTAGCTTTCTTTTCTTCTGTTAATGGGATTGTATTTGATACAACTAATTCTTTTATTACTGACTGTTCAATTCTATCAATAGCATCTTTTGAGAATACACCATGGGCTAATGCTACATAAACATCTTTAGCACCATGTTGTTTTAAGATTGAACATGCTGCACATAATGAACCACCTGTGTCACAGATATCATCAATGACGATACAAACTTTCCCATCAACATCACCGACAACGCTTTGTGCTTCAACAGCGTTTGGACGTGGTCTTCTTTTATCAACAATGGCGATTGATGTTCCAAGGATTTCAGCTAATTGTCTGGCTCTATTTGCACCACCATGGTCTGGTGAAACAACAACGACATTTTCTAAATCTAAGCCTTTATGTTTGAAATATTGGCCCATCATTGGAACACTCTTCATTTCATCAACTGGGAAGGCGAAGAAACCCTGAATCTGTGGTGCATGTAAATCAACAGTAACAACTCTATTAGCTCCGGCAACAGATAATAAATCAGCCACGAGTCTTGCGGTAATTGGTTGCCTTGGTTGAGCTTTACGGTCTTGGCGAGCATATCCAAAATATGGAATGATGCAGACGATATCTCTTGCGCTAGAACGTTTAACTGTATCTATCGCAATTAATAATTCCATCAGTCTTTCATTAACTGGTTGATATGTGCTTTGAACAATATAAACCTGTTTGCCTCTTACGCTTTCACCAAGTTCTACTAAAGTTTCACCATCCGCAAAATGCTTAATGCTAATCTTGCCTGGTTCAACTCCTAAATAATCACATATTTCTTCAACAAGTTCACTGTTTCCAGTTAAAGAAAAAACTTTAATATCCGCCATAATTTCTAGTCCTCCTTGTTGTATTTATAGCCATAGCCTTTTTTATTCTGTTGGAAAATACGGGCAATCGCTAAATCGCCATCTTTGACATCCATATCAATTGTTGAACCTGCCGACACTGTCGCATATTCACCAATTGTAAGTGGTGCGATAATGCTAACATTGCTGCCAATGGTACTATGTCCCTTAATGATTGTTTGATGTTTAGATCTGCCATCATAATTGATGGTATTAACACCAGAACCAATCAATACACTATCACCAATTTGGGCATCACCAATATATGATAGATGATTTATATTTGTCTTCTTTCCAACTTTTGAATTAATGAGTTTCACAAAGCTTCCTACAACACTTTCTTCTTGTAGTTCACTGTTTTCAATAACGGCGTTAGGCCCAATTTTACAGTTACTATAAATAATTGAATCTTTAATTAATGAACTATCAATTGTGTTGCCATCACCGATTGCCACATTAAATAATCTTGAATTTTCTTTGACCACATTATCATAGCCAATAAATGACTTACCACCAATATAAGTATTTGGATTAATATATGTGCCTTGTCCTATACGAACATCTACACCAATCATTGTTGTATTTGGGTCTAAAATAATGACTCCTTTATTAATCCATTTATTAATGGTTCTTTTTTTGATTATTTCATAGAAATAAGATATTTCTTTTATTTCAAAACGTTTCTTCTTTCCCTCATCAATAACAACGCCATCATATGATAATTTGTCATATGAATTTAATAAGGCATTATTTATCGCAAATAAAGGTAAGATATTATTTTCATTATCTATATATACTGTATTATTATCATCATCTATTAATAATCTTTCATAATCTTCTTTTTCTAATAAAGGATAAAAAGGACTTAATAATAAACATTTACCTTCAGTGTTCTTAAGTTCCTCAAAAACATCCTCAAGACTATCTCTTTGTATTAAGCCATCAATATTTTTATCACCTACCAGATATATATTTTCGATATCCAGTCTTTTTAATTCACTTATTGTGTAGGAGATTAAGCACTTATCAAAAATCTTTATTCTTAATAATTCAGTTTCTTTTTGATCTTTGATGTATAAAATAGCGCTATGCATATTGTCCTACTAACTAATTCTAGCATTTTTTATTTATATTTTTCATAAATACTTAACTTATTTTAAGATTTTAGTACTTCTTAAAAAATATCCTTTATTTAATAAGCTTTTTTTAATCTCATTTAGCTTATTTTCATCTTCATCGATGGTAAAGACACTTGAGCCACTGCCTGAGACTAAAGCGAAATCACTGCCTGCTTCTTTTAGATCCTTTAAGGCTTTTTTGATATCTGGACATAGTCTGATAGCTGGTTCTTGAAGACTGTTGTCTAAAAATTCTTTGATATCTTCGCCATTTTTTAATTTATCTAAAATTAGGTCAATGTCAGGATGACCACATGTGTTAAGGTCTAATGTTTCATAACATTCTTTGGTTGATACACCAAGCCTTGGTTTTACAATTAATACATAATAATTCTTTTTAATATCAATAAACTGTAATTTATCACCAGTCCCTGTTACCAGTGCTGGTTTATTATAATAATTAAATAAAACATCGCTGCCTATTTTTAAACATAATTCCTGAATAGTTTTAAAATCTAAATTCAGATTATACATTCTATTAATAATTCTAATAATCGCAGCACCATCAGCTGAACCACCTGCTAAGCCAGCCTTTATTGGCAGATGCTTAGAAATAATAATCTTGAAATTATCTTTTATTTCAAATTCTTTCTTCATCAGTTCAACAGCTTTAACTATGGTATTGTTTTCATCAAAATATAAAGGATGTTTTAATGACACATATTCCATCTTTTCGTTTTTAAGCACTTCTATTTCGTCAAAGAATGCTAAAGGAACCATGATGGTTCTTAATTCATGATAGCCATCACTTCTTTTACCAACTACATCTAAAGCTAGGTTAATCTTGCAATAAGCTCTATCCTTCATGAACCACCTCATACATTTTGATGAATGTTTCCAAATCTATTTCCTGCGCTCTAATATTTAAAGAAAGATTTAATGTTTCGTATATTTTGTTTATTTGTTTATCATCTAAAAAATCTTTTAGATTATTATTTAATGTCTTTCTTCTTTTCCTAAAACAGTTCTCAATAAATTCAAACAGTCTTTTTTCATATTCAAAATTTCTTTTAATCTTTGGACTGAATGATATGACAGCGCTGTCAACCTGAGGGCTTGGATAGAAGACATTTTTTGAAACAGTCATTTCATATTTGACATCATATAGATATTGAACAATTATTGATAAGGCTGCATAATCTTTAGTATTTACTTTCGCATTAAAACGTTCAGCTACTTCTTTTTGAACCATGACTGTAATCTTACTGACATTTAGATTTGAATTAAATATTTTAAATAATATTGGTGTAGTCACATAATACGGTAAATTAGCACAAATTCTTATTTCTTCATTTTTATATTTATCTAAATCAGTCTTTAAAAAATCTTCGTAAAATAAATTAAATTTCTCATCTTTAATTGTTTCATTTAAGATATCAATCATGTCCTTATCTATTTCGTAGGCATCAACACATTTTGAATATTTTAATAATATTTCACTTAAAGCTCCTAATCCTGGACCTATTTCAATAGTCCTTAGTTCTTTATCGCAGGCATTTTTTCCAATCTTTTCAACAATGTTTTCATCAATTAAAAAATTCTGTCCAAATTTCTTTTTGGCTTTATTGTCACCTAATACTTTTTTAACATAGTTAATATTCGCTATCATTTAATATATTATATAAATCTTCTTTTTTAATTCCCAAAAGATTTAATCTTTTAAGCATTGTTTTTCCATTACATTTACCTATATGAAAATGTTTTGAAATAATTAATCTTTTTTCTTTTGAATTATCATCTCCCATTAATCCTAATTCATTTAAATCGGCCATATTTAGATTATTATCATATTCACCATAGGTAACAAGATTATCTAATGCTTCTTTTAATACTTCATATGAAGCATGTTCAATGCCTACTTTTTTCTTTGTCCTGCCATCTTCTTTTAATATAAAGGCATTCTTTAAATCCGGTATTTCACTATTTAATCTGTTTCTTATTTTTTCACCTGGACTATCAGGATCTAAAAATAAAATGATGCCTCTTTTTTCCTGCATCTGTTTTATAAATTCAATTGTTTCTTTATTTAATCCTAAGCCATGAGTTTCAATTGTTTCACAATCAAAAAATGTTTTTAATCTTTTTGTATCATTTTTTCCTTCAACCACAATAACTTCTTCAATCATTAAATATTTTCAAAATCTTCCTTATTAGTTAATTTTTTATTATCAAATTTATTATCAACTATATAAACTGGATAACCACAAACTTCTACTAAACTTGCATCATCACTAAATATTTTGTTTTCTCTTTTTCTGTAACATTCCTTAATTAATGATGTTTTAAATCCTTGTGGTGTTTCAGCTAAAAAGATGTGTCTACGATCAATGGTGCTTAATATCATATCTCCATTTATCATCTTTATCGTATCACTGGCTTTTTTGCCTACAATAACGGCATCTTTTTCTGATAATTGATTCTTTAATTCTTCTAAAGTTTCTTTTCTTAAAAATGGTCTGGCTCCATCATGAATCAAAACATATTCACTTTCAACTTCATTTAAACCGTTGCTTACAGAGTCACTTCTTTCTTTTCCACCATTTATAATTATCACTTTTTCATCATTGATATTAATTTCATCATTACTTACAATGATGACTTTTTTACAATCTTCATCATTTAAAAATATTTCAGCAGTATTTTCGATTACTTTCTTGCCATTACACATTTCAAAAAGAATCTTATTAAAACCTAAATCCGCTCTTTTTCCTTTGCCGCTGGCAACAATAATTACATCATAATTCATACTATTATTTTATCATTTATCAACAGTGATATCTTTAACCTCTGCTTTTAGATAATTTAATAATTCATCTCTATTAATCATTAAACCAATCCCATAAGCACCTGCAGATATTTCAATTATTTCATGATTTAAAACTTCTAAGTCAAAATAGATACCTTTATTCTTTTTGACTCCGATTGGACTTACTGAACCACGTGTATAACCAACTTCTTTTAAAAGATCTTTTACATGTACCATTTCTAGATTCTTTACTCCTAATTCTTTGGCACATTTTTTCAGATCAATTTCTTTATCTACTGATATTACACAAATATATAAATCGTGATTGTTTTTTAAGGCCAATGTCTTATATGATTGTTTTTCATCAATGCCTAATATTTCACTTACTTTATTGCCATTAAATTCTTCAATTGGTAAATCATAAGTTAATACTTCATATTTTATTTTGGCAGCATCTAATAGACGCATGGCGTTGGTTTTCATCTTACAACCTCAAAATATAATTTGCTTAAATCATTTGGAAGTTCTGTTTCGATTGTCATTAATTCCTGTTTTAAAGGATGATAGAATTCAACGATATCAGCGATTAATCCCATTCTTATTAAGAGATTACTTTTTAGGCCATATAACGAATCATTTAAGATTGGAAGATTTTCACTTGATAGATGTACTCTGATCTGGTGAGTTCTTCCACTTTCTAATGTGCATCTTAAAATAGAATAATTTTTACTTGCACTATATCCTAATGATTTAACTTTTGTAAGAGCGCTTTGACCATTTTTATAGATGACCTGTTTATTAGGATTATGACGATCTTTCCCAATCGCTTTATCAATTATGAAGTTCCTGTTTTTTTCAACCTTACCTTTTACAAAAGCCAGATAATATCTTCTGATCTGTTTTTCATTTAATAATTTATCTAACAGAGGCTGAAAAATCATTGATTTAGAAAAGATGACTAGGCCACTTGTTTCTTTATCTAAACGATGTATAGGCTGAACATCAATATATGGCTTATCTACATAATAGCTTTTCAGATAATCAGTCAGCGAGTCTTCCTGTCCACCATCACTATGAACAAGGACGTCTTTTGGTTTATTCACAACCACAATAATTTCATCTTCATAGACAACATCAACTTTATTTGTCTTTAAAGCATAATGATTTTCATTTGGATATATATTTATTTCCAGATTTAGACCAGATATATAATCTTCTCTTTTTACTGGATTACCATCTAGTCTTATCCATTTATTTTGTATAAGTAAATGTTGAATCTTTTTAGAGGGAATAAATTCATCAAAAAAAGATTGAATTGTTTCATTAAACAATGATTCGACACTTATCTTTAATATTCTGTCTTCTAATATGTATTGCATCTACTATTGAATAATAACATATTTATTATTTGTCGTTCATTATGATTAACTGTTAGTTTTAAATAAAAAAGTAAATTTTTTTAAAAATTTTTAAAAAATGTAAGGAATTTTAAATTTTAAATGTAATAACAATAATGAAGGGGGTAAGATTCCTTATTCCTATAAATATTTTCTAATCATTTATTTCTCACCCCCTTCTAGAAAGGAATGTATAGCTATAATATAATTTTATATTACATTATCTTTACATATTTCATATTATGTAAATATAGGAGATTATTATGGCAACAAAAATTGTGAATTTTAGAATGGACGAAAAATTAAAAGAAGACATGGAAAAAACCTGTAAAGAGTTAGGTTTGACCGCAACAGCCGCATATACAATGTTTGCGACTAAAGTTGTTAAGGAACAAAGAATCCCTTTTGATGTCGCAATAGACCCATTTTATAGTGAAGAAAACCAAGAACGTCTTCGCAAAAGTATGGAAGAAATGGAAAGAACCGGCGGAACTATACATAATGTTATCTAATTAATGGATAAAATATGGACTGATGCATCGTGTGAAGAATTTGAATACTGGATGGATCAAGACGAGCGAATTTTAACTAAGATCTTGCAGCTAATTAAAGATATCGATCGAAATGGTTATTCTGGTATAGGGCATCCTGAGCCACTAAAAGGTAATTTTGCGGGTTATTGGAGCAGAAGAATTGTTGAAAAGAACCGTCTGATATACAAAATAGAAGGTGGTAATATTCTAATTATTCAATGTGGTTCACATTACGGAGATAAATAATATTTATCTCTTTTTTTATTCTAATCATTGAATTCAACTATCGAGGAATCCTCGATATATGATTTCTTTGGTATTTTATTTATTAATTAAATAAATATTTAAATTTTTTTAAAAAATGTGAGGAATTTTTAGCTTTTCATGTCAATAAAGAAATAGAGGGACAGGAGCAAGTCATCCCTTAAATACTTCATCTGCTTGTCTTGGCTTTCTAGAAAGGAGGATCATAAGTCAATCGACAAATGATATCTCAAATATAGGATATATTCATCCTATATTGTAATATAATTACATAAAGAGGTATTTGTTCTATGGTGGTTGACACAAAGAATATTGTTTCTATGACGGAAGCTAATCAAAATTTTTCAAAAGTAGCTAAAATGACTGAAGAAATGGGCCAGGTTATTATTTTTAAGAACAATAAACCAAGATTTTTAGTTGTGGATTTGAAAACATGTCCTTGTGATTTAGAAATAGAAGATGAAGAAAAGTTCGATAGAATTGCGAACAAAATCTTAACAGAACATCGAGGGGCTTTAGAAAAACTAGCTAAGTATTGATTACATTAAAAGATAAAATTATTGAATTACACGAAACAATAATAAACGAAACTGGTGGCATACAAGGGATAATAGATGAAGGAATGTTGGAGTCTGCGTTAGCAGCTCCTTTTATTACCTTTGATGGCAAGGATTTGTATCCTACCATTATTGAAAAAGCTGCGAGGCTTGGCTATGGCATAGCGTGTAACCACGCCTTTATTGATGGAAACAAAAGAACTGGTGCTGTTTCTATGAACATTTTTCTAGAATATAACAATTTTATCTTAGTTTTTGAAGATGATGATATTGCGAATATTTTTTTAAAAATCGCAAAACATCAAGCAAATTATGATGATTTATTAAATTGGATTAACAATCATTTGGAATAAAAAGACTGTTTTAATTATCTTTATAATTTATTCTGCTTAATATATACAGCTAAAACCTGAATATCAGCAGGATTAATTCCTGATATTCTACTTGCCTGTCCCAAAGTGAATGGCTTTATTTGATTTAGTTTTTGTCTTGCTTCAAGTCTTAGATTATCAACCTTTGTATAATCAATATCTTGAGGAAGTTTTAGCTTATCCATCTTAAGCATGCGATCTGCTTCTTTTCGTGCTTTTAAAATATAGCCTTCATATTTAATTTCTATCTGTACCTCATTAATGACATCTTTAGAATATTCATCACTATCTAAATATTCTAAAATATCTTTAATTTCAACATTAGGCCTTTTCGCTAAATCATATGCATTATGTGACGAGTTGTCATCTTCATCATAATCAAGATTGTTTAAATATTCATTGATACCAGTTTGATAAGACACTTTTGTGTTTATTAAATATTCTTTCAATCTTTGAATTTCTTTTTGTTTATTAAGATATCTTTGATATCTTTCTTCACTGATCAAATGATTCTCGTATCCATATTTTAATAATCTGCTCTCTGCATTATCATGTCTCATTAATAGACGATATTCAGCTCTGCTTGTTAAAAGACGATATGGTTCTTTGGTGCCTTTTGTGACTAAATCATCAATCATTACACCAATATATGCTTCATCTCTTTTTAATATTAGTGGTTCTTCGTTGTCTATTTTTCTTCTCGCATTAATGCCAGCCATTATACCCAGGCCTGCTGCTTCTTCATATCCAGAAGTTCCAAGAATTTGTCCACCAATAAATAATCCATCTATTTCTTTTAATTCTAAATTGGCTTTAACTTGTAATGGATTTATCGCATCATATTCTATTGCATAGGCATATTTAACAATTTCCGCATTCTCTAAACCAATTACTGAATGCAACATTTTTTCTTGAACATCACGAGGCATTGAAGTTGAGAAACCTTGAACATATGTAAGTTCTCTATCTTTTGTGAGTGGTTCTAAAAATAACTGATGTCTTTCTTTATCAGAAAATCTTACAACTTTATCTTCAAAAGACGGACAATATCTAGGTCCTACACCCCTTACAACTCCTGAATACATGCTTGATTTATTCAGGTTTTCCTTCACAATTTGTTTTGTCTGTTCAGTTGTATAAGTTAGATAACATGGTAACTGTTTATCGTATTCTAAAACATCTTCTTCTTTTGTTTCTTCAGAAAATCTAATGAATTCATCTATGCCAAGTTCCAGTTTGGTCTTAGTAAAATCAATTGTTGATGTTTTAACTCTTTGAGGAGTTCCAGTTTTTAATCTAAATAATTCAATGCCTAGTTTTCTTAATGATTCACTTAAATTTTTAGTTGTTGGCTCATGATCTGGACCTTCAGGTGTTACTTCATCAGATATCATTGTGCATGAATCCATATATGTTCCTGTTGTAAGGACACAGACTTTTGCTTCTAAGATTCCTTGTTTAGAAAGTCTGATGGCTTTGAATGTTTTGTTGTCACAGATTATTTCTTCAACAATATCTTCATACATGTATAGATTTTCAGTATGAAAACAAAGATCGCTCATCATCTTTCCATATGCTTCTTTATCAGATTGAACACGCATACTCCAGACACCTGGGCCTTTGGTAGTGTTCAACATTTTAAATTGTAGTGCTGTTTTATCTGCTACCTTAGGCATTACTCCACCTAAAGCGTCAATCTCTCTTACGACAATACCTTTTGCAGGTCCACCAATTGATGGGTTACATGGCATATTAGCGATTGTCTTATAGGATATCGTTACTAAAGCTGTCTTTTTGCCCGCATGAGCTAAACTGAAAGCCGCTTCTAAGCCCGCATGTCCTGCGCCAACTACAATAGCATCAAACATTAAAAACTCCTTTGATGCGATTATATACAACAATCATTTCATCATAATGCTTCATTACATCTTGATAAAACTCGGCGTCAATATCTTCATAAATTTCTAATAATGCTATATATAAAGGAAATAACTGTAATTCTTGAGCTAAAATAAATAAACCTTTTACCGCATCTTTAGCTAGGGCATAATCTTCATCTTCTAGATAGCTTTTTATTTCTTCAAAAAAAGGATCGCTTAAATATGTATTCACGATCTCTTCGTATTCATTAATATCAACGAATTTGTTTGATATTAAATCATAATTTAAACCAACTTTTTGATATTTATCTTTCATGCTTATATATTATACGTTATTTATTAAATCATTTAATTCTTTATTATTATCACTAGTCTTGAAATATATTTTATATGGATTTGGATAATATTTCTTAATATATTTTTTATATAACTGTGCCTGTCCAATTAATAAACGTTTATCAGTTTCTGCATTATTGAACAAAACAATCAGGATATCTTTTTTATTTATTAAGCAGACATCCAATTTTGATTTTCCAATGAATTTACAGCCAGGATTGTTCTGGATAATTCTTTTCATGATTCTGTTTGCGGATTTAAGTTTTTTATCACCCATCTTAAAATCGCCAATTTCTTTATGTGCCAATTTAACCGCATATATTAACTGTTCATCGTCAACTATATCTTGAATATCTAAATCACCTGACCAAATATCGACAGCTTCTTTTCCATATTCAAGTAACTTAATCACTGATTCTTCAGGTTTAATATAAACGTATGATTCAACTTTATTTGATATATTGATATCTAATTCACTTAAATAAATTGGTGATTGAAAGAAGACAATATTTGTCAGATAAAATGAAGAAATCTTTTTTGGAAGAAGATGGTCTTTCGCAACTTTTTCAATTGCTTCTTTAAATTCCTCGTATGTGTTATAGCCATTTTCTTGACCAAATTTTTCCCACATTGTTTTTGGAGAATAAGAATAGATGTCTTGAAGTTTTCCAAAGCCGACGATTCCTTTTTCTTTGTCTTTCATTAATTCTTTATCTTTTGATAAAAAGAAAACCAAATCATCTTTACCAAAATTTGAAAAAGTAGTCTTTGTGGATAATCGCCAAAAGTTCATTGTTTTATGTGCATTTAAACGATGCAGCTGTAACAGTTTAGAATCGGTGATGTAAGCAATGGCTGACATAATTTTTAAATCCTTTCGTAAACATAATTTCCTTCAATAATATCATTGAATTTATTAGCTAAGTTTTGATTAATAAAGTCTGTATTGTCTATTACATATAAGCCTAATTCTTCAGCTTTCGCATAAACACTTGGTTTTTGATTTGATATATCACTATTGATACAAACTACGGCTTTAGATTGTTTGTTGCCAAACATGACGTTGTGAACTTTTATTTCATTTAGATCTGTTTTCTCTATTTTATTAGATTTAATTGATACAAATAATAATTCATTGTTTTTAAGTACTAAAGCATCTATTTCACAATTGACTGGATATTTATGTTGTTCATCATTAAATTCAATGATATTAGACATCTTAACATCATCAAATAATTTGGAATCCAATAATTTATGATAGATATAATTTTCCAAAAATGTTCCACTTACACCAAATGCATCTTTGATGTTTTTATTAAAAAAGATTAAATCATTATCTTTAATTTCAAATAGACCCAGATCTTTATAGTTTTGATATTGTTCATCACAAAGAATTTTTTTAATTGTCTTTTCATTTAAATGACAGATATTATTTAAATAAGGGGAATCGCTGATATATGAATTGATGCGAGAGACAAAAGATGTGAATTGAGAATATTCATTTCTTGATCTATCTACTGTCTTATATATTAATTCAATATCTTCTCTATTTGTAAGTGCTTTATGCAGATTTGAAGTAATCTTGCCTCCACCAAGCTTAATAATATCTTCAATTGTGAGTTTAAATATTGCCTTGGCAATAATTTTATGATCCTTATACTGTTTAATGACTCTTTCTTCTTCATCATAATAGATGACTTGCAGATTATTTTTTAAAGCTACTTCATATAAGACAATTGAAAGATATTTAGCAGCACTTACATCAACAATTGTATCTTCATTTATTAGTGTGCTGACTTCTTCTTCAGAAACTCTTTTATAATATATTTTTATATTTTTATATTTATTAATAATCTTTGAACAGTTTTTGATTTCTTGCGACTTCACATCATGGTGATAGACAAAATAAACTTCATCAACATCAATAGTTAGAGGAACTAAGACATTGATGAGATTGTTGTCATCTTCAAATGTTTTTAAAAGTCTTTTAGTCATTTTCTTTTATTTCTCTACGATTATCTAACGCTTTAATTAGAGTTAAATCATCCGCATAATCAAGGCTAGCTCCCATTGGTAGGCCATGGGCTAATCTTGTGATTAAGATGTTTTTATTTTTTAAAATCTTATCTAAATATAATGCGGTCATTTCACCATCCATTGTAGGTGAAGTCGCAATGATTATTTCTTTTACATTTTCATCTATTCTTTTTAAAAGATTGTCGATATCTATATCTTCAGGAAAGATTCCTTTTGTTGAAGATAATAAACCATTTAACACATGATATGTTCCTTTAAAGATTCCTGTTTTTTCAATGGCCATTAAATCTTGGGGATAAGCAACAACCATGATTGTTTCTTTTTCACGACTCTCATCTTTGCAGATTGGACAAAGGTCATCATCAGCTAAGAATCCACAACATTTACATTTTTTAATTTCCTGAATGCCCTTTAAAGCATTTATATAATCTTCAATTTCATCTTTAGAATAATCTAAAAGTCCAAACGCATATCTTTGCGCTGTCTTGTTTCCAACGCCTGGTAATCTTTCAAATATTTCAATTAATCTTTCAAATTTATTTGGATACATTTTATTCAACCTTCAGACTATCACCAAATAGTTCTTTTAATTTTTCTTCATTAGTCATTTCTTTTTTTATTTCTGGTTTTTCAACAACTGGTGAACTGGCCTTTTTTTCATTCGCTAATTTGTGATAGATTTCAATTACTTCTTTTCTCTTATTTTTATCTAATGCATAAATAATTTTATTTATTGAAAATTCTTTAATTAAGAAATCATATAATTCGTCTTTTACATCTTTTGAATTAATGATGTTGGCTTGTGCTTTATCAGCCAAGACAACGATAGCATCTTTATTGCTGGCGAAAAGTTCAGTGTCGATTAACAGTTCATAAAGTTTTCTTTTATCAACTTCATTCTTATATAATTCCAAACGATTATAAATTATCGCATCGTGTTCCTTTTCACTCTTTTTAGCACTTAATAATAATGAAGCAATATAATCTAAATCTTCCTTAACTTCTTGAACAACTTCTTTTTTTATTTCTTCAGCTTTTTCTTTAATTGTGCTTGTTTGTTTAACTGTTTCTTTTTGTGTAGTTTTGATTTCTTTTTCCTGTTTTATTTCTGTCTGATTAGCCATCTTAATAAATGCCAATTCTAAATATGACAGGAAATTTTGATTGAAACGTGAATTAACTAAAACATCTTTTAGGCAATCAATATCATTTAATAGCTGTTTAATATTAGCGATATTTAACAGTTCTTGTGCCTGTATGCTTGATAATTTATTTAATAATTTTTCTTGTCCATCATCAGAAAAAATGAGAGCTTCTTTTATCACTTCTAACAGATCAATTGTTAAATGTTTTAAATCTCCGCCGTTTTGGTATATATCACGTAGATGATTAATAGCCTGGGCAATATTTCCTTGATGAATCTCCTTTAAAATCTTGATTTTTTCATCTATTGAAGATAAGCCAAATACTTTTAAAACATCTTCTTTATAGACACCTTTTTCATTATAAGAAAGCATCTGTTCAAGAATTGATAAAGCGTCTCTCATGCCACCCTCTGCCATGACAGCAACTTCTTCAATTGCTTCTTCATCATATTCAAGACCTTCATTTTTTAAAATCTCAATCATCTTTTTCTTCATATGATATTTATTAATTTTTGAGAAATTAAATCTTTGGCATCTTGATTGAACAGTTGGAATTATCTTTTCTGGATCAGTTGTCGCTAAGATGAAGATGACATGTTTTGGAGGTTCTTCTAATGTTTTTAGTAACGCATTAAAAGCACTGTCTGATAACATATGTGCTTCATCAATTATATATACTTTATATTTACCTAAAATTGGTGCGTAATTTACCTGTTCAACAATTTCTCTTATATTGTCGACACCATTGTTACTGGCAGCATCAAGTTCAATTATATCTGGATGATTGTTTTCTTTTAAGGCAAGACAGTTGTTACATTTTTCGCATGCTTCTTCTTTAAAATCATCACAATTTATTGCCTTGGCAAATAATTTTGCGATAGTAGTTTTGCCGGTTCCTCTAGGTCCAGCAAAAAGATATGCGTGGGCAATCTTATTAGATTTAATGGCATTTTTTAATATCTTAATAATGTATTCTTGACCAACTACTTCAGAGAATTTGCTAGGTCTGTAAGTGCGATATAAAACTTGATAGCTCATAAAATTATTATATCAAAATGCTTTATTATCGGCTTATTAAATGATGTCTCTGAACATAAAAATTTGTGCGTTATTAAATATCAATACGACTTTATCACTATATCTACGCATTGTGCTATTTAATACTTTGCGATATTCTTTTTTTCTTTTATGCCAGATGATATCTTTAGCTTTTTGTTTATCTATTTTTTCACCTTTGGCGTGTTGTTTGTTGATGTATTTTAAAAGACAGGCGAAGCGATTTAATTTCATGATCACAATTTTATCTGCCACTTTCATCCTTTCATTAAATAAAATATTTTCATAGGTACCTTCAATTACCCAGGAAATATTTTTCTTCATGAATTTATCTATCATTTCTTTTTTAACATCAACTCTATCTTCAACATCTTTGAATACTTCATCTAAATATAATGTTGAACAAAAATATTTCTTTTCAAGATAATCCGTTAATTCAACTTCTCCACTCTCCAAATAACCAATAACCGCAATTCTCATTTAATTCTTTTTCCTTTAAAATATTTTTTTAATATATCAATATATTCTTTATCTTCAACAAATTCAAATTCAGGATAGTGATTGATTCCTTTGATTTCTTTAATTTTTACGTTACTGTCTAATGAGCCACCTTTAGGATCTTTGGCAGCGAAATATATTTTTTTAATTCTTGAATTTATAATAGCACCCGTGCACATCATACATGGCTCAAGTGTTACATATAATTCACAATCATCTAGATGCCAACTTTTTAATTTCTTGTTAGCTTTTTTAATACATTCAATCTCGCTATGGGCTGTGGCATCTTGTTTCTTTTCTTTTTTGTTATGAGCTTTAGCGATGATGTTTCCATCCTTTACAATTATTGATCCAATTGGAACTTCATCTTCTTTATAAGCTTTTAATGCTTCTTTTTTTGCTAAGTCCATCAATTCTTGTCTATACATATCCTAATTATAATACAAAATAAAAGTGCGCACACAGATGGAGGTACGTATGGCTGCTACATTCCTGTCCTGACCAAGTTAGTACATAACTGTTGCGCATTATTATTATATCAGTATTTCTGATTCTTTAAAGTCTTTTAATGTTTCACGTGAAACATTTCTTTTGTTATATAGTAATAATCAACATCCCAATAGCGATCATGATAATAGAAATCATCAATTCTTCTGCCTTCATAGACCAAGCCGCATTTCTTCATTACTTTTACGCTATTAATATTTTCTGGGATGGCGCTGCAATATATTTTGTTTACACCTTTGTCAAAGAAGAATTTTATAACTTCTTTAACACATTCGCTCATATAACCTTTATTCCAATATTTCTTTCCGATCGCATATCCTAATTCAATAGTGTGGAAATAGATATTCATTGAATTACATTGGTTTAACATTCCAATGACTTCATTTGTTTCTTTTAAAACAATCGCAAATACATATCGCTTGTCTTCTTTACAACATTCAATAGTTTTTGTGACCGATGCATCTTCTTCTTTTTCAATATATCTGGCAATATAATACTTCAAAACCTCTTTATCATGATTGATATTATGATAAATTGGCAGGGCGTCTTCTTCAATTAGGGGACGAAGAATCAATCTTTCAGTCTCTAATATGGCATTTTCTTGGTAAAAATCTTCCATAATTATATATGTTTCACGTGAAACATTATTTTTTCACGATTTTTTCTTGACCACCCATATATGGTCTTAAAGCTTCCGGAATATTAATAGAGCCGTCTTCATTCAGGTTGTTTTCTAAGAAAGCTATCAACATTCTAGGTGGAGCAACACAGGTATTATTTAAAGTATGAGCGAAATAATTTCCTTCTTCGCCTTTGATTCTAATTTTTAGACGTCTTGCTTGAGCATCGCCTAAATTTGAACAAGATCCAACTTCAAAATATTTCTTTTGTCTTGGAGACCATGCTTCAACATCACAAGATTTGACTTTTAAATCAGCTAAGTCACCTGAACAGCATTCTAATGTTCTGACAGGAATATCTAAACTTAAGAAGAAATCAACGGTATTCTTCCATAATTTGTGATACCAGTTCATTGAATCTTCAGGCTTACATACAACGATCATTTCCTGTTTTTCAAATTGATGGATACGATAAATACCTCTTTCTTCAATTCCATGTGCTCCAACTTCTTTTCTGAAACAAGGAGAATAAGAAGTTAATGTTTGTGGCAAGTCTTCTTCATTTAAGATAGTATCAATGAATTTCCCAATCATTGAATGTTCAGAGGTACCGATTAGATATAAATCTTCACCTTCAATCTTATACATCATGTTTTCCATTTCCGCAAAAGACATAACACCTGTTACAACATCAGATCTGATCATGAAAGGTGGTATGCAATAAGTAAAACCTCTATTAATCATAAAATCTCTGGCATAAGAAAGAATAGAAGAATGAAGTCTGGCAATATCTCCTTTTAAATAATAGAAACCATTACCTGATGTTTTTCTGGCAGCATCTAAATCAATGCCATTTAATTTTTCCATAATATCAACGTGGTATGGTATTTCAAAATCAAATTCTCTTTTCTTGCCAAACTGTTCAATTTCAACATTTTCAGAATCATCTTTACCAATTGGCACAGAAGCATCAATAATATTAGGAATAACTAACATTCTTTTTCTGATGTCTTCTTCTAGTTCTACTTCTCTAGCTTCTGATTCGATTATTTCTTTGGCAATATCCGCAACTTTAGCTTTAGCTTCTTCAGCCTCTGCTTTAAGTCCCTGTTTCATTAAGTTACCTATTTCTTTGGAAATATTATTGCGGGTCGCTCTTAATTCATCAGCTTTCTTTCTTAAGCCTCGATATTCTTCATCCAATTTTTTAACTTCATCAACAAGCACTAGCTTCTCATCCTGAAATTTCTTTTTAATATTTTCTTTTACAAGTTCTGGATTTTCTCTAATAAGTTTAATGTCAATCATATTCCCTCCTAAAATAAAAAAGGTAGCCAAGGGCGCTCGTGCGCGGTACCACCTTTATTTTTCACTTTAACTTTAACGCAGTTTTTACGTGATTTGTTAGATCAACTGTAAGGTAGATTCGTAAGCACTAACGATAATTCTCACCAGTCATTATCTCTCTTTAGATAGCTGTCTTACTATATTCCTTATTAAGTACAATAGCATCATATCAAATAAAAAACAAATAGTAAAACATTATTATATTTCCTAGGCTATATTTATAATGATTGCGTAATTTTATTTTTTCTTATATCATTATTATATTGTTGTTCTTTGACATTGATGACGTGGATACTAATTTTCTCTTCTAGCGCCAAGCACCTATACAGAGAGGTTAACGAGGTTAGGGGATTTTCGAAAATTCGGCGGGTGCCCCTACGCAGAATCCACTGCGAACATAGTGGCAAATATGCGAGTAATCGCAAAACAGAAATACTATGATGGATGTACTTTAGAAAATTAATTTAAAAAATAATAATAGAGAAAGCTGAGGAAATTATGTGTGGAATTATTGGCTATGTAGGTAATAATAATGCATCGAAAATAATTCTTGACGGCTTGAAAATGTTGCAGTACCGCGGATATGATAGCGTTGGTGTCGCTTTTCATAGTGGTCAAAATGTCGATATATATAAGTGTGTTGGTAAAGTTGAAGATCTGGAAAATAGCCTAGGCAATATTCCTTCTTTTACTTGTGGCTTTGGTCATACCAGATGGGCAACCCATGGAAGTGTATCTTTTAAAAATGCGCATCCTCACGATTTTGGCAAGGTTGTATTAGCTCATAATGGCATCATTGAAAATTATAAAGATCTGATTGAAGAATATAATTTAAAAGATGTCTTAAAGACGACCTGTGATAGTGAAGTTGCAGCAGCGTTATTAGATTATTATTATGATGGTGACCCCTTTGAGGCAATTAAAAAAGTAATAGAAAAGATTGAAGGAACATACAGTTTTGTGGTGATGTTTAAAGATATTCCCGAAAGTCTTTTTGCGTTTAGAAAAGTATCACCAATTGTTGTATGTAAGAAAGAAGATGAAATATTATTAGCATCTGATTTAATGCCTTTGTCTTTAATGAGTGATAAATATTTTATCTTGCCTGAAGAAAGTATTTTATTTGTCAACAAAAACAAAACTGTTTTATTTGATTTGAATAATAATATTATTGAACCAGAATTAAAGACTATCGATTGGAAGGCTGATCAATTTGATAAAAAAGGTTTTCCATTCTTTATGGAAAAAGAAATTGTTGAACAGCCAGATGTTGTCTATAAAACAATTAATAAAAGAATTGTTGATGGACTGATTAATTTTAAAAATGATAATTTTGATGAATCAATTCTAAAAGATATTGATAGTGTTGAAATTATCGCGTGTGGAACTTCATATCATGCGGGCTTAGTTGGTAAGGCAATGTTTGAGAAACATGCATTAGTTAAAACTAATGTTTCATTAGCATCAGAGTTTATCTATGCTCCTGAAGTGTTTTCAAGAAAACCATTATTCATTGGTATCTCACAATCAGGCGAAACAATCGATACAATCGAAGCAATTGAAAGGGCTAAGAATTTAGGCTATCCAACATTAGGTATTATTAATGTTAAAGATTCATCTTTATCAAGAATCTGTGATTATACATTATATACAGATGCTGGCCCAGAAATTGCGGTCGCTTCAACTAAAGCATATACCTGCCAACTTGCGCTATTATATCTATTGGCTTTTTCTTGTGGCTTACAAAGAAAAGTCATTGACGAAAATAAAGTTAGAAGTCTAACAGATGAATTATTAAAATTACCTAAGCTTATGAAGCAGACCATTGATAAAAGAAGTGAATATCATCTATTAACTAAGAATTATCTTGATCATAAAGATTTATTCTTAATTGGTAGAGGACTTGATTATTTAACTCTTTTAGAGGGTGCTTTAAAGATTAAAGAAATAACTTATATACATGCGGAAGCCTATGCTTCTGGCGAACTGAAACATGGTCCAATTGCGTTAATTGAAAACTCAATGCCTGTGCTGGCTTTAATAACACAGGATGATTTAATTTTAAAAGAATCATCAAATATTAAAGAGACAAGAGCTAGAGGGGCTAAAGTTTTAGTTATAATAAAAGAAAATCTGCTGCCACATTTAAATCAAAACATTGATACAATTGTGATTAAAAATTGTGCTGATGATTTTGTGGTATTTGTAGCAGTAGTGATATTACAGATATTGGCGTACTACATCGCCATTGATAAAGGTTACGATGTTGATAAACCACGTAATCTAGCTAAAGTAGTTACTGTAGAATAAAGAATAGCAAAGTGTTCACTCATCAAGGCAACAATTATGAAAGGTATTATTTATGAAAGAAACAGTATTTAAAGATTTTGGGTCTTTAGTTCTTCTTAAAGAAACAATGAAAGCGCGTCTTCCAAAAGAAGTGTTTGAAGCTTTTGAAATTGCGAGCGATAAAAAAGGTGAACTAGACAATAAGACAGCTGATGTCATCGCTGAAATGATGAAAGACTGGGCTATCGAAAATGGTTGTACACATTTCTGTCACTGGTTTCAACCACTAACAGGTTCTACAGCTGAAAAACATGACGCTTTCGTGGAAAACAACAATGGTGAACTACTTTTAAAATTTTCTGGGAAATCTTTAATTAAAGGTGAACCAGATGCTTCAAGTTTCCCTAACGGAGGACTAAGAGCCACTTTTGAAGCTAGAGGTTATACTTATTGGGATTTAACTTCGCCAACTTTTATTAGAGGTAATACATTATGTATTCCTTCAATATTTATTTCTTATAATGGTGAATTCTTAGATAAGAAAGGACCGTTATTAAAATCAATTGAATTATTAAATCATAAGGCAAGTGAATTATTACACATTATTGGTTATAAAGATATCCAAAGTGTTAAACCTTATGTTGGACTTGAACAGGAATATTTTTTGATCGATCGTCCATTATATAAGAAAAGATTAGATTTAATTTTAACTGGCCGTACATTATTTGGCCATAGTGCACCAAAGGGTCAAGAATTAGATGATTATTATTTTGGTGCTATTCCTACAAGAGTTGCAGCCTTCATGAAAGATGTAAATGAAGAGTTGTGGAAATTAGGTGTTTATGCGAAAACTGAACATAATGAAGTTGCGCCAAGACAATTTGAATTAGCTGCCATCTTTAATGACGCCAACATTGCAGTTGATCAAAACCAAATGATGATGGATGTATTAAAAAGAGTTGCCTATAAACATGACTTCGCATGTCTATTGCATGAAAAACCATTCGCTGGTATCAATGGTTCTGGTAAACATAACAACTATTCATTAATATGTGATGATGGCACTAACTTATTTGCACCAGGAAAGAATCATAAAGAACAGCTTCGTTTCTTATTATTCATTTCTTGTTTTGTAAAAGCTGTTGATACTTATCCTGAATTATTAAGAATGTCAGTTGCAACTCCAGGCAATGAACATCGTTTAGGTGCTAATGAAGCTCCTCCAGCAATCATCTCTGTTTATCTAGGTGAATATCTAGAAACAATTATTGATGAATTTATTAAAGGTAAAAATGCTTATGAATTAGAAAATATACATGATTATAATATTCAAGGATTTAAATCTTTACCAAGTGATAATTCAGATCGCAATAGAACTTCTCCTGTTGCCTTCACTGGTAATAAATTTGAATTTAGAATGTTAGGTTCATCATGTTCAGCAGCATTACCTAATGTTGTATTAAACAGTATCGTCGCAAAATCAATTGATGAAACTATTACATTATTAAAAGATGTAAAAGAAGATGAATTAGAAAACAAGATTATTGAAATTATTAAAGATAATTTTAATAATCATCAAAAAGTAATCTTCTCTGGTGATGGCTATAGTGAAGATTGGGTTGATCTCGCAAGCAAAAGAGGTTTACCAAATATCGTTTCAACAGTAGATGCAATCAGTCATTATGATGATAAGAAAAATGCAGAACTGTTAGAAGACTATGGCATCTTTACTGAAAGTGAATTAAAGGCACG
Source organism: uncultured Solobacterium sp. (assembly GCA_946415785.1). Taxonomy (GTDB): domain Bacteria; phylum Bacillota_I; class Bacilli_A; order Erysipelotrichales; family Erysipelotrichaceae; genus Colivicinus. Next base: position 26,577 of record CAMKTV010000004.1, on the reverse strand, counting down.
TAAGAAAATATTGTTTGAACAATATACAAACACAATCGCTGTTGAAGTCAAAACATTATTAAATATGACTAAACGTGAAGTATTACCATCAATCGCAAAAGAAGTATCAACATATACAGATAGTGATAGTCGTATGTTTAAAAAACATTACGAAAAATTATGTGAACTATATGATTCTATTTCTGTTAAAGTTTATAAATTAGAAGAAGCATATCAAACAATCTCAAAAGAAAAAGATGAATATGAATTAGCTAAAAAGATGAGTGATGTAGCTCGTAAAGCAATGGAAGAAATCAGAAAAGATGTTGATGAATACGAAGCAATATCTTCTAAAGAAATATTTAAAGTTCCATCATATTCAGATATTTTATTCTAGGTGAAAATATGAAATATATATTTGTAACAGGCGGCGTTGTCTCTGGCTTAGGCAAAGGCATGATAGCTGCTTCTTTAGGCAGATTATTAAAAGAATGCAATTTAAGAGTATCATTGCAAAAATTAGATCCATATATAAATATTGATCCAGGAACGATGTCTCCTTATCAGCATGGTGAAGTTTTTGTAACTGAAGATGGCGCTGAAACTGATTTAGATTTAGGTCATTACGAAAGATTCGTTAATACAAGATTGAATAAATATTCTAATCTTACATCCGGAAAAGTTTATTGGAATGTTTTGAATAAAGAAAGAAAAGGTGACTACTTAGGAGAAACAGTTCAGATAATTCCTCATATCACTAATGAAATAAAATCTTATATTAAATCTGCATATGAAAAAAGTAGAGCTGATGTGATCATTACAGAAATTGGTGGTACTGTAGGCGACATAGAATCACAACCTTTCTTTGAAGCAATAAGACAGATTAGATTAGAAAACAATCGTGAAGATACATTATTCGTTCATGTATCTTTAGTTCCATGTATTTCAGGATCTGATGAATATAAATCTAAGCCGACGCAACATTCAGTAAAATTACTTCAGGAATTAGGAATTAATCCTGATATCTTAGTTGGCAGATGTGATGGACATTTACCTGTCAGCATCAAAAAGAAAATATCTTTATTCTGTAATGTAAAGGAAGAATGTGTCATTGAAAGTCCAACTGTCAAAAATCTTTATGAACTTCCATTAGAACTAGAAAAACAGGATTTATCAAGAATAGTTTTAGAAAGATTAAATCTTCCACTTGTTAAACCTGATTTAGCTTTTTGGAAAGAAATGGTTTATAAACAAGATCATCCTACAAGAAATTGCAGAGTTGCATTAGTTGGTAAATATGTTGAATTACATGATGCTTATTTGAGTGTAATGGAAGCCTTAAAACATGGTGCATATGGTAATGAAAGTTCTTTAGATATTAAATGGATTGAAGCTGAAGATATTAATCCTGATAATATCGAAGAAATATTGGGCGATGTTGATGGCATAATTGTTCCTGGCGGTTTTGGGGATAGAGGTGTTGAAGGCATGATTCTTTCAGCTGAATATGCCAGAAACAAAAAACTTCCATATCTTGGTTTATGTTTAGGGATGCAGGTTGCAGGTATTGAATTTGCGAGAAATGTTTTAGGATACAAGGATGCCAACAGTAAAGAATTTAATGAGATGACAACTCACGGTGTCTTTGATTTCTTGCCTGGTCAAAACCAGGAAATCAATCTTGGTGGAACTTTAAGACTTGGTGCTTATGATTGTAAGATTAAAGAAGGAAGTAAATTAGAAAAAGTATATGGCGAGAATCTAATCAAAGAAAGACATCGTCATCGTTATGAATTCCAAAATGAATATCGTGAAGAATTTGAAAAACACGGCGCCATCTTCTCAGGTGTATCACCAGATGATTATTATATAGAAGCATTTGAAATTAAAGATCATCCTTTCTTCATTGGTGTTCAATATCATCCTGAATTTAAATCACGTCCAAATAAACCACATCCATTGTTCACTTCATTTATTGAAAGTTGTCTAAATAAATAGTATTATTTAAGCAATTAAAGGAGAATTTTATGAGCATTTATGATTTTATGGTAAAAGGTCGTAAAGGCGAAGAAGTTTCTTTAAAAGATTATGAAGGTAAAGTATTATTGATAGTAAATACTGCAACAGGTTGTGGATTTACTCCTCAATATAAAGAACTTCAAGCATTGTATGACAAATATAAGGAAACCGGTTTTGAAATATTAGATTTTCCTTGTAACCAATTCGCTAATCAAGCGCCTGGTGATGATGAAGAAATTCATACTTTCTGTACTGGAAGATTTGGAATTACTTTCCCTCAATTTGCCAAGATTGATGTCAATGGGGAAGATGCTATACCACTTTATAAATGGTTAACTTCAAATACCAAATTTGAAGGTTTCAAAGGTCCTGCAGGAATAATGTTGTCAAGTGTTGTAAAAGGCATGGATAAAGATTATAAAAACAATGGCAACATCAAATGGAATTTCACTAAGTTCTTAATAAATAGAAAAGGTGAAATTGTTGGCAGATTTGAGCCAACAGATATGAAAAATCTGGAAGCCAAAATTAAAGAGTGTCTATAAGAAAAAAGGTTTAAGTTTCATACTTAAACCTTTTTAAATGGTCTTTGATTAATTATTATTTTTCAATTTGTTTCTTAAGTAATAAGACAACAGCTGGAATGATCGCTATTTGAATTGCGATGCCAATTAATCCTGTTACAAAATAGTTTGTTACCCAGATTTGTAAACTATAAGCACCTGCTTTAAAGATTAAAGCATTTAATGCGCCTGCAACTAATCTACCTACTAGCATAGCAACAACTAATTCAACATAAATAAAGCCAATGTTTTTATTCTTTAGTAACATAGCCATTAACCCTGCAACTAATCCATAAGTGATTAATTCACAAATCATACCAGGGAATACTGGTGCTGGTGGCATACCAAAAATTAAATGTGATAATAAACATGTTGCCCCACCACATATTGCGCCATAAACTGGGCCACATAATAATGCACAGATAAGAACCGGAATATGCATTGGTAAAATAACTGATCCTGCATTAGGAATCATGTGGAACGCTTGTGGTAATACTACACCAATAGCGATACATAAAGCAGCGAATACTAATTTTCTTGTTGATTTCATTTTTTTCTCCAATAAAATAAAAACCCGAAAAGCATATAGCCTTCGGGCTTATTAACTTTTGGTCAATCAGCTTCATGCTGATGTTAAAATAATAATATATTAAATATTAAAAGTCAAAGAGGTGTGCATATGAAAGTGGTAGTAATTGATGGACAAGGTGGAAAAATGGGAGCTAGTATTATTCATAAAACATTAGAATTAATTCCTAATTTAGATTTATACGCTATTGGAACAAATTCAATGGCTACTGCTTCAATGATAAAAGCAGGTGCTAAATATTCTGCGACAGGTGAAAATCCAGTTATCGTCAATGCTCAAGATGCTGATATTATTATTGGTCCTATCGGTATCATTAATGTCAATTCATATTTAGGTGAAATCAGTGCACCAATGGTTTTAGCTATCACTTCTAGTAAGGCACGTAAAATCTTGATTCCGTATAGTAAATGTAATGTTTATGTTGCAGGCGTTGGCGATGATTCTATGGATAGTTTAATGGATAATGCTGTTAAAGAATTGAAGAGATGTTTAGATAAATAAAGGGGCTTAATATGATAGGTATAATATGTGCGATGTCTGAAGAAAGAGATGCCTTATTAAAATTAATGAAAGATGTTAAAGTTAAGAAAGGACAAAAACTTTTTTATCAAGGCAAGATTCTTAATAATGAATATTATTTAGGAAAGATAGGTAGTAAAGACGTGGTGCTTGTAAGATCTGGTATCGGTAAAGTATTTGCGTCTATTATTTGTGTTAAATTAATTGAAAAATTTAAACCAGAACTAATTATCAATCTAGGTTGTGCAGGTTCATTAAATGAAGATGTTCATGTAGGTGACGTTGTCATTGCTGAAAGAGTAGCTGATTGGGAGTTCGATATTCCTGGCTGGGAAAGATCTATCACCAGTGATAAATTATCTTACAGTGCTGATAAAAGAGCTTTATCACTTATTAAAAAATCTGCTCATATAAATAAAGGTCCTATCGTTTCCGCAGATACCTTCATTTATAAAAGAAGCCAATTAAAAGTTATTAAAAAATATTATCCATCCGCATTAGCTGGAGAAATGGAAGGCAGTGCAATTGGTGGCACATGTTATGCACATGGAATACCTTTCTGTATTATTCGTTCAATAAGTGATGAAACATTAGTTCAAAACGATTATAAAAATTTTGATTTCAATCTTACAAAAGTCTGTGATAATGCAGCCAAGATTGCTGTTAGAATTATTTTAAAATATTAGAGGTTCCTTATGAAAATATTAAAAGTTTTATTGGTTACAGTTTTATTACTGTTGTGTGCTTGCACAAAAGAAGAGAAGATTGAAATACTATCTGATTATGATAATCTTGATGCTTATACAAAATATCTTGAATTAGTTGAAGGTGAAGATACATTTTTAGATTTCTATTATTATGAAGGCGATAATGGTCTTGCGTTATATCTTGATAATTTCAATAACGCCTTCTTTGCCAGAGCTTATTTAAATCTTTATGAAAATAATGAAGATGAAGAACCATATTATAAATCTGATGCTTATTATTTAGTTAGACCTTATGATTATTTATATATAGGTGAAATTGAAAATAAAGATGATATTGGTTATTACAATCTCTATGGTTATGAGAATTATAAATTAAATTATGAAGAAAATTTAAAATATGATTTTTATTATGATGAAGATGACTATGGCTATTATACAGGCGTTCTTATTGATAATGTTGATGATGATATTGCCCTTAGAATTCTTAAAAAAGAATATGTCATTTCTGTTTTAACAGAATTATATATGTATGACATTTTAATTTTTGAAGATGATGATAAATATGATTTGATTGATAATTATCCAAACGTTAATGATTATTTATATTATGGTGTTTTAGATTTTGATAATAAAACTATCGAATTATATAAAGGCACTGATTTAATTAATTCAATTGAAATGGAATAATATCAATTAATACATTACATGAAAAAATGAAGCATTACGCTTCATCTTTTATTTCTTCATTTTCTTCTGTTTCTTCTTTATCCATTACAGTGACAGCAGAAACATAAGTATTTTCTTCTGGTTTAATTAACCTTACACCTTGGGTTGCTCGACTAAGTGTTGCAACATTGCCTAAATTAATTCTGATGATTACACCATCATTTCTCATAATCAGAACATCTTCATCACCATTAACTGCTTTAAGTGATACTAATTCACCATTCTTTTCGTTAATGTTGATTGTCTTAACGCCTTTAGCACCTCTTGCTGTAACACGATATTCGCTGATGGCTGTCTTTTTACCATAGCCTTTCTTTGATACAACAAGGACCATCTTTCCTTCAGTGCTTGTGCAACATCCTACAACTACACCACCATCAAGATTCATGCCTCTTACACCAGATGCGGTACGGCCCATTGCTCTAACACCTCTTTCATCAAATCTTACAGCTTTACCATTTGATGCGCCAATGATGATTTCTTCTTCACCTAATGTTAATTTAACAGCTACTAATTCATCATCTTCTTTCAAGGAAATCGCAATCTTACCAGTTTGTCTTATTGATTCAAATTCTTTAGCTTCAACACGTTTACATAATCCATTTTTAGTCACAAAGAATAGATATCCTTTTACTTCTGCTTCTTTATTGATTGGAACCAGAGCTTTTATTCTTTCACCTTTTTCAATATTTATGATATTGATAGCTGGAACACCTTTTGCGTTTCTGCTAGCTTCTGGAACTTTAAAACCTTTGATGCGATATACTTTTCCTTTATTAGTAAATAATAATAAGAAGTCATGAGTAGACATTGTGATATTTTGTTCAATAATATCGTCTTCATTTAAGGTCATGCCTTTAACACCTCTGCCACCTCTATTTTGTGTGCGGTATGTATTAACAGGTAATCTCTTCATATATCCATTAGATGATAATGAAATGATAATATTTTCTTCTTTAATCAAATCTTCGTCTTCAACATCGATTTCACCTTCAATAATTTCTGTACGACGGTCATCACCATATTTTTCTTTTATCACTGTCAGTTCTTCTTTGATTATCTGAAGCACTCTAGAATGATTAGCTAAGATGTCTTTTAAATCTTCAATCTCTTTATATAATTCATTTAATTCTTCAACTACTTTTGAATAAGATAGACCAGTTAACCTTCTTAACTGCATATTTAAGATTGCTTCACCTTGAATCTCATCAATACCGAATTCATTAGACATGCTTTCTAATGCTTCTTTATCATCGTTTGAGTTTTTAATGATTTCAATGATTCTATCAATATTATCTAATGCGATCTTAATGCCTTCTAAGACATGAGCTCTCTTTAAATCTTCATTTAAATCAAATTTCGCTCTTCTTCTTACAACATCAATTTGGTGGTCAATATAATATTTAATAATGTCTTTTAATGGCAATAACATAGGCTTGTTATTCACAAGGACATTGTTATTTACATTAAATGATGATTGAACTGGTGTTAATTTATATAATTGATTGATTATTAATTCTGGTTGAACATCTTTTTTTAGTTCTATTTCAATTAAGATACCATTACGATTATTTGATAAGTCACGCATATCGGAAATGCCTTCAATCACTTTATCTTTTACAAGCTCATGAATCTTATCAAACATTGATTGTTTATTTAAGGCATAAGGAATTTCTCTAATGACCAATTTATTTCTTCCTTGGCTCATGTTTACAACATCAATCTTCGCTCTCATGATGATTGAGCCTTTACCAGTTTCATAAGCTTGTCTTATTCCTGATCTGCCGACAATATATGCACCAGTTGGAAAATCTGGTCCAGGTATATATTCCATTAATTCAGCAGTAGTAATATCAGGATTATCCATTACGGCAATAATTCCATCAATTGATTCACCTAGATTATGTGTAGGCATGTTTGTGGCCATACCTACCGCAATGCCCATTGATCCATTTACTAATAAATTAGGGAATCTTGATGGTAAAGCAACTGGTTCTTTAAGTCTTGCATCATAATTATCTTTCCAATCAATTGTTTCTTTTCTAATATCTTGAACTAATTCTAAAGATATCTTTGACATACGAGCTTCGGTATAACGCATAGCTGCTGCTTCATTACCATTTAAATTACCGAAGTTTCCATGTCCATCAACTAATGGATAACGATATGAGAATGGCTGTGCCATACGAACCATTGTTTCATAAATAGCTGAATCACCATGAGGGTGGTATTTGCCCATAACTTCACCAACGATGTTCGCTGATTTTACATGTGGTTTATCAGGTGTAAAACCTGCAGAATACATACCCCAGATTACACGACGGTGTACTGGTTTCATTCCATCTTTTACATCAGGTAAGGCTCTATCAATAATTACTGACATTGAATATGATAAGAAGTCTTCTCTCATTTCAGAAGAGATATCAACTTCTTTCATATTTCCATGATTGAAAAATCTGTTGTCTAATTCTTTCATATAAAGCCTCCTTAAATGTCTAAGTTCTTCGCAAAGTGAGCATTTTCAATGATAAAGTTCTTTCTAGGTTCAACTTCATCGCCCATCAACATTGAGAACACACTATCAGCTTCAATTGCATCAGCGATTGTTACACGTTTTAAAGTTCTCTTTTCAGGATCTAGTGTTGTTTCCCATAATTGCGAAGCATCCATTTCACCTAGACCTTTATATCTTTGAACATCATATTTGATGTCTCCAAAATCTCTTTTAGCTAATTCTAATTCTTCATCACTATAACAGTATCTAACCATCTTACCTTTAAAAATCTTATATAGAGGAGGCATAGCTAAATATACATAGCCTTCTTCAATTAAAGGTTTAAAATAACGATATAAGAATGTAAGCATTAATGTTGAGATGTGTTGACCATCAACATCCGCATCGGTCATAATTACAATTTTGTGATATCTAAGTTTTGAAATATCAATTTCGTTTCCAAAACCACAACCAAACGCCTGAATCATCATTCTTATTTCTGCGTTATCAAATATTTTATGTTGTCTAGCTTTTTCTACATTTAATACTTTTCCTCTTAATGGAAGAACAGCTTGGAAATTTGAATCTCTGCCGTCTTCTGCACTACCACCAGCTGAATTACCTTCGACAATATAGATTTCACAGATTGATGCATCTCTACTTGCACAATCTTTTAATTTTGTTGGTAGATTAGAACTTCCAAAATCATTCTTTCTTCTTGCGGATTCTCTAGCACTTATAGCAGCCAATCTTGCGGCTGCTGCAGATTTTGCTTTTTCAACAATTATTTTGGCGATATCTGGGTTTTCTAAGAAATATCTTTTAATATAATCATTAAATAATTTATTCACAACTGTTCTTACTTCTGAATTTCCTAATTTTCCTTTTGTCTGTCCTTCGTATTGAGGATCAGGATGTTTAACAGAAATAATAGCTGCTAGACCTTCTTTAACGTCTTCATTAGTAAATTCTGGTTCATCATCTTTAAGGAACTTTTTATCTTTTGCGTATACTGAAAGAGATTTTCTTAAAGTATTTCTAAAACCATCTAGATGCATACCACCCTCTGGTGTAAAAATGTTATTACAGAATGAATATACTTTTTCCGCATATGATGAATTATATTGTAGGGCTATTTCAACTGAAATATTGGTCGCTTCATCATAGCCATCACAGTATAGAACATCTTCAAATATTTTTGTTTCATTCTTATTTAAGAATTCAACATATTCTTTAATACCACCTTCATAACAGAAAGTAGTTGTGCCTTTATTATCATCATCTTTATCCCAATTAAATGTGAATCTTATACCTTTATTTAAGAAAGCCATTTGTCTTATACGGTCATATAAAACTTTATAGTTATATACTGTTCCTTCTTTAAAGATTAAATCATCAGCTTTAAATCTTACTTGTGAACCAGTAATACTTTTATCTACTGCGCCAATTTCTTCTAATGATTTATCGACACTGCCACCATCTTTAAATCTTACATAATATTCTTTACCATCACGCCATACATTAACTTCTAACCATTTTGATAGAGCATTTACGACACTGGCACCAACACCATGTAGACCACCTGCTACTTTATAAGCACCACCACCAAATTTTCCACCTGCGTGTAATACAGTAAAAATAGTTTCAACAGTTGAAATACCTGTTTTCTTATGTTTTTCAATAGGCATTCCTCTTCCATCATCTTTAACTGTTACCACATCATCTTTATTAACTGTAATTTCAATGTGTGTTGCATATCCTGCAAGAGCTTCATCAACTGAATTATCGACAATTTCCCATACTAGATGGTGTAGACCAGCTTCTGATGTAGTACCAATATACATGCCTGGTCTTTTTCTAACAGCTTCTAGACCTTCTAATACCTGTATATCTTCTGAAGTATAATTGTCATGTTTAATCTGTGTGTCTGTCATATATCCTCCTATACCCTTATTAAGTTATATTCTCTTTTTACATCTATTCCTAATAGATCTGTACTGGTAATAATTACCTGAAAATCTTCATTTATAACATCTAATAATCTTTCTCTATTTTTAACATCCAGTTCTGATAAGATATCATCTAATAATAAGATTGGCATCTGTTTTGTCTTGTGATAGACATATTTTAGAATCGCTAATTTAAAGGCAATTAAGGTCATTCTTTTTTGGCCTTGAGATGCAATACTAGTAAGTTCATAATCATCCATCATAAATTCAAAGTCATCATGATGTGGTCCAAAGCTTGCGTAATGGTAATATATATCTTTTTCTTGATTCTTTTTTAAACTGTTTTCAACATCATCTATTTCACAACACTTCTTATAGATAACTTTAATATTTCTATTTTCACCACTTATTTTTAAATAATAATCATTAATATAATAATTAATAACTTCAATAAATTCTTTTCTTCCTTTAATTATTTCAATAATATTAGGAATCATTCTTTCATTTATCAGATTTAAATATATTTCATCAATATTATTTTCTTTTAATAAACGATTCTTATCTTTTAATAACAGATTATATTCAAGTATTGCATTTAAGTATTCTTTAGATACCTTTCCAATCTCAATATCAAATATTCTTCTTCTTTCTTTTGGGCTTTGATTAAACAGCTCAACATCTGATGGTTTAAATAATATACAATTCAGTTCGCCAATAAATTCTGAAGTCTTTTTAATAGGAATATTATTTATATATAGATGTTTACCATCTTTATTCACAACAGCTTTATATTCATTTGTGTCACTTTGACAGATTATTCTTAAATAGTCCTCATCTTTTTTAATAAGATCTTTATCATTTAATGTTCTAAATGATTTTGTATTAGATATAAAGATTAAACTTTCTAAGATATTAGTCTTTCCTTTGCCATTTGGACCAAGCAGGATATTTAAGTGTGGTAAAAACTCGAATTCATCATTTTGATAATTACGGAAATTATTCAGTTTTACCTTCTTTACTAACATATTAAATATTGCTTATTTAAAATTTCTATTTCATCGCCTTTATAGAGTTTTCTGCCTTTACGATTATCTTTTTCTTTATTTATGAATATATTATTTTCTTCTAGAAAAGTTTTAACTTCTCCACCACTTTGAACTAGACCTACATATTTCAAAAATTGGCTTAATTTTATAAATTCATCTCTAATACATATTTTTTCCATTTTCTATCATATTATACCACTTTTTAGGCTTATTTTTTGCGCAAATGGAAATATTTAATAATCCATATATGTATATAGAAAAATAAAAAAACCCAAATTTTTGGGCTTTTTTAACCTTATATAAGATTTTTAACTTTTTTTATTATTTATATGTTCTTACAGGAGATATTAATTGAATGATTGATTCATCTTCAACATTTGTGGCTATAAATGGTTTTAAACTGCCAGAAAATGATAGACACGTCTTTTCACAATCAAGAGCTTTAATAGCATCAGTTAAATATTTACCGCTACAAGATATTTCAAATGCTTCACCTTCATAAGATATTAAAGGAATCTTTTCATAAGATGAAGAAATCTGGTCATTTGAAGTTAAAAGAATAGCTTCATTATTAATATCCATCTTAATAATGTTTTTGCCTTCTGATTTAATAAATGAAGTTCTATCAATTGCACTTAATAAATCTTTAGAATTAATTAATAATTTTTGATTATAAGAATTAGCTATTAATTTGGATGTATCAGGAAAAATATCATCCAATAATCTTGTTTGGATAATAATGTTGTTAAAATTAAAACCAATCTTTTGATTATCAATAATTACATCAATATCTTTAGTTGCAGGAATACTATGATAAATATCATTTAGATATTTTGATGGAATAGTAATATTAAATTCCATATTTTTATATTCTTCAGCTAAAGAAATCTTTTTCATAGCTAAACGATATGAATCGGTCGCATTAACAGTTAAGATACCATTTTGTGCTTTAAAATTAACACCAGTTAAAGCTGGTTTAACATCACTTGTTGAACAAGCGAAGATTGTCTGACTTACAGCGTCAAATAATTCACTGGCATTCATTCTTATCTTATTTGCGTTTTCATTAAAATCAAAAGCAATATTTGGATATGTATCAGCACTTATACCATTAATCTTAAATTCAGAATTAGTGCCATATATCTTAATATAATTACTATCTAACGTTTCAAAACTGATAATATCACCATCTATTTTCCTAACAATTTCAACAATGTATTTAGCGTCTAAAACAATTTCACCTTCTTCTTCAATAATGATATTTTCATTTTCTTCTTTTAAAATTGTATTAAAAATAGAAATATTAGAATCTGAAGATATTAAAGATAGATGATCACTTTTAAATTCTTCATCTGCTTTTTTAATAATAAATTTAATTCCACTAAATGCTGGCAAAGGCACTGTAGTTGAAACAGCTTTGCTGGAAATATTTAAGGCATCTAATAATTCTTTTTTATTTATTTTGAAATTCATTTGTGTAACTCCTTTTTATTATTTAAATATATTAATTTTATTATTATTAAGGTGTTGATAACTGTTGATAAGTCATTAAAAACCTTTATTTATAAGATTATTTTATCATTTTTAATCTTGATAAAATATGAATTATTGGGGATTATTTTATTTGTGATTTAATTTCATTTATCGCTCTTAGATAATTTGGATCTTTTTTAATCAGTTCTTCAACCTTTTCACAGGCATTAATTACTGTAGAATGGTCTCTTTTTCCAAATTCATTACCAATTTCTTTATATGGGGCATCTAATAGTGTTCTACATAAATACATAGCAATATGGCGAGGAATAGCAATATTTTTTGTCCTTGTGGCTGATACAATCTGTTTAACACTTAAACTATAATAATCAGCTACAATTCTTTTAATTTTTTTAATATCTAATTCATTAATATTTTCTTCAACTTGGTTTTTAAAAGCTTCTGAAGCTAATTTTAAAGTTATATGGTCATCATGATTAGTATTAAAATTAATAAAATAGAATAATAAACGGTTTATAGCGCCTTCTAATCCTCTAACATCTTTAGTAAAAATATTAGCTATATATGATAAAACTTCATCATCAATTAAAGCACGATCAGATATTTTCTTTTTTAATATTTCAATTCTTGTCTCATATTCAGGAGATTCAATATTTACATTTAGACCACGATTAAAACGCGAAATGATTCTTTCTTCCAAACCATTTATTTCATTTGGAGAACGATCAGATGTTATACATACCTGTTTCTTATTGTTGGTTAAATAATTAAATATTGTAAAGAATACTTCCTGTGATTTAACTTTACCTGCAATAAATTGAATATCATCTACTAATAAAACATCTAAATCATAAAAACTTTCTTTAAAAGTATCAATGGTATTATTTTTAACAGCTTTGCTTAATTCTTCAATAAAGCCTAAACCACTTATAAAACCTACTTTTTTGTTAGGATAAGTACTTAATACATAATTACCGATAGCGTTTAACAAATGAGTTTTACCAATTCCAGAATTTCCATAAATAAACAACGGATTATAGAAAGTGCCAGGAGTATTAGCACAAGTTAGAGCAGCTGCATGAGCTTGGCTATTAGATTTGCCTATAACAAAAGTATCAAATCTTTGATTTTCATCGAATTTTAAATCAAAGAAATCACTAGTTTGGGGTTGAATAGTCTTTTCAGCATCTTTTTCCATTACTAAATGTAATAAAACATGTTGTCCTAAACATTCTTCTAAACATGATTCAATAAGATCTTCATGTTCAGTCATAATTATGCTATGCATAAAATCAGGCACTATTACTTCGGCGCCTGTTTCACTAATGCTAGATAATTTAGATCCACAGAAGTATAAATCGAGGATTTCGTCAGATATTTGACCGCTTTCTCTTACTTTATCTAATACTCTAGACCATAAATCGTTATAATAAAAATTTATTTGTGACATAATAATTTATCCAGTGTAAAACCTATTATAGTTAAGAGTTTTCCACATTTCAATACAAAATTTTAAGAAGTTTTCAACATCCACAACGTAAAAATTTATAATAAGCCATAAATACGCGATATCATAGAGTTTTCCACAGTTATCCACAACTTTTAATTGGGTATAAAATGTTAATAAATATATGTAAATTTTATCAACAGTTTATAAGTGGTGATAACCATACTTATTAACCTTTAATTCAACATCGTTATAATAATAGAAGCCTTATTTTATCGCTCATAAATCACTTTTACACTTTTTCACATAATGTGGATAAGTCTAAAATGTGGATGTGGATAATATAAATGATAATAAACATCTAATATATTTAATTAATCTAAGTTTTATACATATTATCATTTTTTAATAGAAAATATATAATATAGGCATGAAAAAGCCAGAAAAATGCATTATTACAAACATTTGCCTTATTTATAAGGGCAATAAAATCCTTGTTCAAGAAAGAACAAAAAACGATTGGCCAGGTCTAACGTTTCCGGGCGGCCATGTCGAGAAAAATGAGAACTTTTATGACTCAATAATAAGAGAAGTAAAAGAAGAGACAGGATTAACATTATTAAAGCCAATTTTATGTGGAATTGAAGAATTTAAGATACTTAATAATGAAGATAGACACATTATTCTTTACTATAAATGTAATAAATTTAAAGGTCGCCTCAAATCTTCAAATGAAGGTAAAGTCTATTGGCTAGATCGCAAAGACTTTAAAAAAGCTAATCTGTCTTTAGATTTAGATAGAATGCTTAAAATAATGGAAAGCGACAAATTAAGTGAATTGATTTATTATAAAGAAGATGGTGAATATAAATCAGTTATCAGATAGGAGATAATTATGTATAAAACAAATGAATTATTAGACTTAGAACACACTTTAGCGAAGAAATATCTTAAAAAATACGAATATCCTTATCAAGCATTAAAAGATATCAAAGACATTATTTTAGAAATCGGTAAAAATTTAGACAAAGAAGAATATGAAGAAGTAAAAGAAAATGTCTGGATCGCAAAAAGTGCCAACGTTTATCCTTCAGCATATATTAATGGACCATGTATTATTGGCAAAAATAGTGAAGTAAGACATTGTGCATTTATAAGAGGCAGTGCTCTTGTGGGTGAAAATTGCGTTGTCGGTAATTCTGTAGAATTAAAGAATGTTATTTTATTTGATAATGTTCAAACTCCACATTATAACTATGTAGGCGATTCTATCTTAGGATATAAATCGCATATGGGCGCTGGTTCAATAACTTCTAATGTTAAATCAGATAAGACATTAGTTGTGGTAAAAAATAAAGATGAACAGATTGAAACAGGATTAAAGAAATTTGGTGCTATTTTAGGTGATTATGTAGAAGTAGGCTGTAATTCAGTATTAAATCCTGGTTCAGTAATTGGTAGAAACACAATTATTTATCCTTTATCAAGAGTTAGAGGAGAAATTAAAGCTAATAGTATTTATAAAGATAAAGACAATGTAGTGAACAAAAATGCTTAAAGGAATAATTTTTGATTTAGATGGAACTTTATTAAATACCATTGATGACCTTAATAATAGTATTAATGATACTTTTAAATATTTTAATTTAGATCGAAAGAATACAACATCTTTAACGATGTCACAAGTAGGACATGGAATGAGAAACTTTATTGAGAAATGTTTTCCTTGTGAAGATGAAAAATTTATTGATGAAGCATTAAAAGTATTTTTAAACTGTTATGGAAAACAATACTATAAAACTACTAAACCATATACGGGTATTAAAGAATTAGTTGATTATCTGATTTCTAACGATTATCTGGTTGGTGTTAATTCCAATAAAAATGAAGAATATACAAAACATCTAATTGAATTAAATTTTCCTGATATAAATGAAGAATATGTCAAAGGAATTAAGGCTGGAGATAAACCAAAACCAGATCCTAAAAATATTAATGATTTAATTTATAAAATGAATTTAAAAAATGAAGAAATATTATATATAGGAGATAGTCCAACTGATTATAAAACATCAATAAATGCGAAAGTAAATTTTGTTGGGGTTACTTGGGGATATCGTTCTAGAGAACAACTATCTAATGCAGGTATTAAATATCTGGCAGATAATTGTGAAGATATTAAAGAAATAATTAAAAAATTTGGTCAATCATCTTGACTTATTATTCAAAATAATTAAAAATTGATATTGTAAATCGTTATAGAGGTAGCGGTGCAAATTAGTAAGATAGGGAGCCGGCAGGCAATGAAATATCTGAAAGGTAATCACCGCCGAACAATTATTTTTGGCGAAAGATAGTTGTGGGGTTATAGGAAATACTTATAACACTCCTTCAAATGAAGAGGCGCTATTACCTATGATCTAAAAATCGTATGTGATGGCATACGATTTTATTTTTAGAGAAATAGGAGAGAAAAAATGAAAAAATTAATTTGTTTATTAATGGTCTTATTTTTATTTGGCTGTTCAAATGGAAGCAAAGAAAATGTTTTGCGTGTAGGAATGGAATGCAATTATGCACCATTTAACTGGACGCAGATTGAAGACAGTGAAACGGCAGTTAAGATTTCTGAAGTGGATTATTGTGATGGCTATGATGTGATGATAGCTAGAATGATTGCAGAAGAATTAGGAATGGAATTAGAAATTGTTAAGACAGAATGGGAAGCTTTAATTCCTGCGCTTAACAACAATCAGATTGATTTAGTTATCGCTGGTATGACTGATACGCCTACAAGAAGAGAAGCTGTTAATTTTACATCACCATATTATGAATCAGATATGGTTGTGATAGTTAAAAAAGACAGTGAACTTGTGAATATCAGTGATATTCAGGAATTAAGTGGCTATAAAGTATTAGGCCAAAAGAATACAACTTATGATGAAATCATTGATCAGATAGATGGAGTAATTCATGTTACACCTCTTTCAACATATCCACGTATGATTTTATCTTTACAAAGCAATGAAGTAGATGCAATTACAGCAGAACTGCCTGTTGCGACTGGTGTAGTAGCTGCCAATCCTGATTTAACAATTGTAAGCTTTGAAGAAGGAAAAGGTTTTGATGTTGATACATCTGTTTCAATCGCTGTTAAAAAAGAAAACACTGACTTATTAAACAAAGTTGAAGCAGCTTTAAGTAAGATTGATACAGATACAAGATTAAATCTTATGTTAGAAGCAACTTTAAGACAACCAGCATTAGAGGAATAATATGTCACTTAATAAATGCTTAGAAATATTTTTGAAATATTGGCCTAGTTTTTTATTAGGTATTAAAACAACTTTATTTGTATCACTAATTGGAACAATTATTGGTTTATTAATTGGTTTATTAGTAGGTGGTTTAAGAGCGATTAATGTTGATGATAATTCTTCAAAATTAAAGAAGTTCTTAAAAAAGATTTTTAATTTAATATCAACTCTTTATATTGAAATATTTAGAGGAACACCAATGATGGTGCAAGCAGTATTTATATATTATCTTGTCTATACAAATATTATTCCTTGGGATAAGGTAGTAGCTGCCATCTTTGTCATTTCAATAAATACTGGCGCATATATGTCAGAGATTGTAAGATCAGGCATTCAAGCGGTAGATGTGGGACAAAAAGAAGCTAGTAGAGCTTTAGGCGTCTCTAATATTGATACGATGTTACATGTGATATTGCCTCAAGCAATCAAGAACGCTTTCCCTGCAATAGGTAATGAATTCATTGTAAATATAAAAGATAGTTCAGTATTAATGATAATTTCTATTACTGAATTAATGTTTCAGTCAAATTCAATCGCTGGTACAACCTATCGTTTTTCGGAAACATATTTCGTTACTGCCTGTATCTATTTATTAATGACAAGTATCGCAAGTTTCATCTTACATAAAATAGAAAAATCTTTAAGTCACACCACAACATCTTTGCCTCAATCAGATACTAATTTTTCCAGCATATCTTTAGCCAAGGAGGAAAACTCATGAGCATTATTGAAATCAAAGATGTAAAGAAAAACTTCCATAATCTAGAAGTATTAAAAGGTGTAAGCTTTAATGTTGAAAAAGGTGAAGTGGTATCAATTATAGGACCATCAGGTGGAGGCAAATCAACATTATTAAGATGTTTAAATTGTCTAGAAACTTATGATTCAGGAAGCATTAAAGTAATAGGTGAAGATTTAAAAGAAATAAAAGATATGAATTCTTTTAGACAAAAGGTGGGAATGGTTTTCCAACAATTTAATTTATTCGCTAACATGAATGTTTTAAATAATTGTATCTTTGCGCAAACAAAAGCTTTAAAAAGAAATAAAGATGAAGCAAAAAAGATTGCCTTAGAAAATCTTCAAAAAGTAGGAATGGAAAAATTCATTAATGCCTATCCGAATACATTATCAGGTGGACAGAAACAAAGAGTGGCTATCGCAAGAGCTATTTCAATGAATCCTGAAATATTATTATTTGATGAACCAACCAGCGCTTTAGATCCTGAAATGGTTGAAGAAGTATTAAATGTCATTAGAAGTTTAGTTAACAAAGGATTAACAATGATAATTGTTTCTCACGAGATTGATTTTGTAAGAGATATATCAGATAAAATCATCTTTATGGATGATGGAATAGTAGCTGAAAGCGGCAGTCCAAAAGAAATATTCACTAATCCTAAAAATGAGCGTACAAAAGTATTTTTAAGAAAAGTTATCAGAAATTAGGCATATATAAGGACAAATTATGATAAATTGTTTTAAAATGTTTTCAATGGACAGCCGTCTTTTAGAAATATTCCTTAATTCATTTACTAGAATATTAATTCCAGGGCTTTTGGTCACAATACCTTTAACTATTGTGGCTTTCTTTTTGGCAATGATAATTGCGGTAGTTGTAGCGATTATTCGTTTTGCGAATATTAAGATATTAAAAGACATCTGTCGTTTCTATGTCTGGATTATTAGAGGCACACCATTGTTGGTGCAATTATTCTTTGCCTACTATGGCTTACCAAAACTTGGTATAACCTGGACTAGCCCATTTATCTGTGCTGTCTTAGTCTTCGCATTTAATGAAGGCGCATATGCTTCAGAAACTATCAGAGGATCTTTGAATTCTGTATCTGAAGGACAGATAGAAGCAGGGTATTGCGTAGGCATGTCTTATCTACAAATAATGTGGAGAATTGTTTTACCTCAAGCTTTAAGAGCAGCTTTCCCTTCATTAATGAATGGCCTAATTGGAATGGTTAAAGATACATCACTTGCCAGCAACATCACCGTAACGGAAATGTTTTTTGTGACAAGGACAATTGTTACTACAACTTATGAACCATTACTTTTATATTTAGAAGTAGCACTGATTTATTTATTGTTCTCTAGTATTTTAAGTAAGGTACAAACAGTGATTGAAAAGAAATTAAATGCACAGGTAGGTAAATAATGTTAGAAATAAAAAACTTAAAAAAGAAATATGATAATGATTATGTCTTAAAAGATATTTCTTTTAAAGTAGAAAAAGGCGATATTATTTCAATCATTGGGCCATCAGGTTGTGGTAAGACAACTTTACTTAGATGCCTTAATTTTTTAAATGATTCTGATCAAGGCCAATTAATATTTGATGAAGAAACATATGATATGGCTAACATCAATAAAAAAGAAATTAATGAAATAAGGAAGAAAACTGGATTTGTATTTCAAAACTATAATCTATTTTTAAATAAAACTGCTTTACAAAATGTAACTGAAGGTTTAATCATTGCTAGAAAGATGGCAAAAGAAGAAGCCATTAAAATAGGTGAAGAAATGTTGAATAAAGTTGGTTTATTAGATAGAAAAGATTATTATCCTTCACAATTATCGGGTGGCCAACAACAACGTATAGCTATTGCTAGAGCCTTGGCTTTAAATCCTGAAATCATTTATTTTGATGAACCAACCAGCGCATTAGACCCAGAATTAATTGGTGAAGTATTAGAAGTCATTAGACAGTTAGCTTTAGAAAAAAGAACAATGATAATTGTTTCTCATGAAATGCATTTTGTGAAAAACATCTCTACTAAAGTTATATTTATGGAAGATGGTTTAATTGTTGAAGAAGGAGGTCCAGAAGATATATTTGATAATCCGAAAGAAAAAAGAACTAAAGAATTTTTAGAGTCATATAGGAGGTAACATGAAAAAATTATTAGTATTAATTATGGCTTTGTTTATGTTGTGTGCTTGCACAAAAACTAAAGAATATGGTAGTCATCTTGAAAAAGTTCAAGAAGAAGGGAAGCTTGTAATAGCATCAGAAGGTATGTGGGAACCTTGGACATATGTAGATGAAGATGGTAATCTTACAGGATATGATGTTGAAGTAGGAAAAATCATCGCTGAAAAATTAGGCGTTGAAGCAGAATTTGTGACTGGTGATTTTACGGGTTTCTTAAGTGGCTTGGATAATGGTCAATATGATTTAGTAATCAATGGTATTGATGTAACAGAAGAAAGAAAAGAAAAATATGATTTTTCTATTACTTATGCCTATGCATCAAGTTATTTAATTGTAAAAAACGACAATGAAGATATTAAATCTTTAGAAGATTTAAATGGTAAGAAGATCAGCAATTCACTTGGTTCTTCTTATGCAACACTAGCTGAAAGCTATGGTGCAACAAATGTTGGTGGTGATACTTTCGCTGATACAATCAATAATATCGTTAATGGCTATGCGGATGCTTCAATTAATTCAGCTGATACTTATGGCTTATACATTAAGGAACATCCAGATGCTCCAGTTAAAGTCGTGATGACAATTGATCCATTAGATGTCGCTATTCCTTTTGTGAAAGGTGAATATAATGATACTTTCAAAAAAGAAATCAATAAAATCATAAACGAAACGAGATCAAACGGAGAACTCGCCGATTTGTCAGTTAAATTCTTCGGAACAGATATAACAGTTAAATAAAGAAATAAAGACCTGATTGCAATATGAATCAGGTCTTTTAATAATCAATCATTTATTCCTTTCATAGCCATCTTTTAATATTTTACATATATTATTCTTAATGCTTTTTGGTCCAATCACCTCAACATATTGAATATATTGAAGTAACCAATATGTAGTTGAAATAGGATTAGATTTTATTGTAGCTTTAATTTTATTGTTTTCTTCACTAAAACAAACGTCTTCACCAAACCAATCGACTATTTGATCAACGATACTTTCGTCGCAATAGAATTCAATTATTTCTGGTCTAAAAGTTGAATTGAAATATGGCATTTGGGTCGCTAATTCTTTATAATCAATACCATTTTTATAGCCCGGAATAGTTCTTATATCAACAAGTGGTTCATTAATAATTTCCATGTCAGTTATTTTATCTACTCTGTGATACGCCAGATTCTTCCATCTTTCATCTCTAGCCATTAAATAATATTTTTGATTATGAAGTAATAACTGATAGGGGCTAACTTTATGCACAGCTGATTTATGTAACTTTTTATCTAAGGCAAATTTGTTGTATGTATATTGAATTTGTTTATTCTTTTCGATAGCTTCATCTATTACCTCAATGTTTTTAAATAATTGTTCATTTAATGTTTTATTCCTGTGTTCTAAAGAATAAATATTTTTAATATGTTTCTTAAAATATTTATTAGAAATAGAAGCAACTCTATTTATTAAACTCTTAGACTGGGCTTGTGATATATGTGTACTAGCAAGAATTGAATCAATAATTAAATGCAATTCAGAATCATTTAATAACTGATCATCAAAATATGAACCTCTTTTATCACTCTTAATTTTTATTCCAGCTTCTTTTAATAAAGATATGTTGTGGCTTACGGCTTTTCTTTCAAGAATAATCCCATAATCTTTATTTAAATATTTGATTATCTGTTCGTGTGTTAAAGGATGGTTATAATTACTATTAGATTTAAGTATAGATAATATACGCAACAAGGCTAATTTTTTAGGTTCAAAATTTGGCATATTATTAGTGATGCTCCTTTGGCCTATTACTAATAATATTTTATCAAGTGTCCCAAAATTGGTACATATGAATAAATAAAATAGACTTAAATAACATAGATGAAAGGAGCGATTTTTATGTCAGATGAAGAAATTCTAGTTAAATATTTTGGAGGGAAGCCACAATGGTCAGGCAACAAACTTTATAAGATTGGCGATATGAGAGTTGAATATTCAGGAAGCCGATTATACAAAGTTGGTGGCGCAAGAATAGAATATTCAGGAAATAAGCTATATAAAGTTAATGGTCAAAGAGTTGATTGGAGTGGTAATGAAGTATACAAAATTGGCGATAGAAGAATGAGATAAAAACCATAAGCCTATAACGATGAATCAAAACAATTCCTTTAAATAATAATATGAGGAATTGTTTTATTAATCAGGTGTAAACCTGATTAAAAACCATACGCTATGCGTATGTGCCTAGAAGAGCTTAAGCTGTGTATAAAAACCCCCTTATAATAAACATGGCTGTCAACCGTGTTTAAAGTATAAGAAGGTAATATCATTGGCTAATAAGGCAAATGACGATAGTAGTTTATCACATACTAGATGGAACTGTAAGTACCATATAGTGTTTATACCTAAATATCGTCGCAAGGAAATATATGGAAAACTAAGATCTGATATAGGACGGATACTCAAACAGCTTTGTGTCTACAAGAATGTAGAACTGATTGAAGGACATGCGATGTCCGACCATATTCATATGCTGGTCAAGATACCACCCAAGCTGGTAGTATCAAGCTTTATGGGATATCTGAAAGGCAAATCTTCTCTGATGATCTTCGAAAAACATGCCAACTTGAAGTATAAGTATGGCAATCGTAACTTCTGGGCAAAAGGCTACTATGTATCTACAGTAGGGCTCAATGCCAAGACAGTACAGGAATATATCAGAAATCAGGAAAAGGAAGATATGATGCAAGACAACTTAAGTAAGAAGGAATATAAGGATCCCTTTAAGGGATAGGCCATAGTGTGACAACACGGTTGGCAGAATTCACAAGACCCTTGAGGGTCGCCGTGAGGTAAAGGCCCTTATAGGGTGGCCTAAAAACCGCACGTTATACGTGCGGATTGGTTATTTTTTAGCTGAAAGTTTCCATATTGTTGACAAAGGTTTCTTAATTGTGTAATAATACAAATAGTTAAGGAGGTCTATGGAGATGAATAAAGTAGGAGATATTGTTAAAGAGATTCTGAAAAAAGAAGGAAAAACACAAATGGATCTTTGCGATGTAACTGGTATTAAAAAGGCAGCTATGTCTAAATACCTTTCTGGCGAAAAGACACCACGTACAGAGATATTAATAAAAATATCAGATGCTCTTAATGTCTCGCTTTACACATTATTAGGCAAGGAGGAAGAAGGATCAACATTTGAGATTTGTAAATCAGCATTATTGGCTAGAAGCGGCAATAAATTGTCTGATGAAGAAAAGAAGGAATTAATTAATTTAATTTTGGGTGATTAGAATGATTAGTTATAAGCCTGATGATTTAGTTTTAGAAATGGTAGCTGATATTTATGAGGATCACAAGATAGGAGAATATGGGTTTGATCCAATTCAATTATGTAAAGATATGGGTCATCTTGTTCTTCCTTATGATTCGTTTTCAGAAGAATTAAAAGAAAACCGTCCCGATCTATTGTTGAAACTAGATAAAGATGGATTCTCTTGGTACAATCCTAAAACTAAAAAATGCGAAATATACTATAACAACAATATTTCACCAAGGCTTAGATACAAATTCACAATCCCACACGAGCTTGGACATGTCGAATATGGTCATGTCTTCGAAAAAGAATTGACATATGAGATGGAGGAATTTGCTAATGATTTTGCAAGGCAGCTCTATGTTCCACACATTATTCTTATAAAAAAGAATATTCTAACCGTTCATGAAGTAATGTCTAAATTTGATATTACAGAAACATATGCGAAAACGATTCTAGATAGATTAGATAATAGATTGACTTATCATGGTGAAGAATTTTCTGATCACGAATTTAGAATATTAGATGCATTTGATTACAACAGCAATCATAACAAATGATTCTGGGTAATAAAAAAACGCCAACATTATTGTAGTAATGCTGGCACGTCATGTTGTTTGAACAACATCTAACATTGTTATTTTAGCATGACGATATCTTATTAGTCCATCTTTTTGATGGTAGAGAGGAGGAAGTCATGCTAAAAAAGACTTATTATTCTATTGATATCAGATGATTCTTTAGATTGGCTTAATATGTAAGACTATTAAGTTAGTCTTCAGGAGGATAGATAAATGAAAAAGTCTATTCTTAAGAAGCCATCTGATAAAAAAGATGTTTTTGGTGCTTTCCTTGTTGAAAATGCTGAATTTACTCAAGGAAAACATGATATGCCGATAGTTAGTTCTAATATTGATGAATTACCGAAATTGCTATTCTCTTATCAAAGAGTAGGCAAAAAGAAATTGGACATTCCTAGAGGAACAGCTCTACATTTTTACCTACATGATTACTGTTTTGATGGAGAGTACGGGGTATGGAACTCTTTGATTCGTGGTGTAGAATTCAGAAGAGGTTTCAATTTAGACAAACTAGAAGGCTTTGATTATATTATTGTTCCTGATTATTCGCTTAATGCTGACATGCCAATTGATTGGCAATCTTGGAACACATACCGCAGTCGCGTTGTTGGGCATGCACTGCAAGATCTTGGCTATAAGGTAATTATTAATGCTCGTTGGTCAGATGAATCTAGCTATGAATTCTGTTTCACCGGTATTGCGGAAGGATCGATTGTTTCTGTTGGTACTCATGGCTGCTCTAGAGCGTTAGAAGATGTTCAATTATTCAATGAAGGTTTAATTGAACTAATTAATAGAGTTAAGCCAAAGGCTATTATTATATATGGCTCATTGCCTGATTCATCAAAACAAATTTTAGAATTATATAAGCAAAAATATGTGGTGTTCAAATCTGATACTGCAATTGCTATGGAGAAATATCGCCATGGGAATGAAATCGAGTAGCGGATTATTTAAAGGCACTAAGGGAGCGAAGCAACACTCCGTTGATAATGCTCCTATTAAAAAAGCTGGCGATCTTAGATATAGCAAAAAGAAAACCGAAGGATATCTTCTAAATTTAGATCATCCCAAAGGTGGATCAAAAGCAAAATTCATGAAAGAAGTTCTTGGATATGATAAAACAGATTCTAAACTTTTTCATAAGAATATTGTTTCCGCAATAATAGGGAAAAAACCGACTAAAACTACGGAAACCAAATTCGGTTTAAAACATCAGTATGATGTTAAACTAATTGGAAAAGGTGGCAAATCTGTTAAAGCAAATGTTGTTGTAGTTGTTCAAAAAGACAATGGAAGAAGAACATATAAAATAGTGACAGTACATCCCGGAGAAAAGGAGAATTAAATGAAGGAATTAGATGTTGTTAAATTAATTAAAGATTTTGAAAATATTCCTGCTGGTACAGAAGGTGCAATTGTTTTGGATTACGACAAAGAATATTGTGAAGTAGAATTTGTTGATTCTGATGGAAACACTATCGATGTGGTAACTACACCAAAGGAATTGCTTGAGCTGGTGTGGGAATATACAGATTAATCTCTTTTTATATTTTTTAGTGAAATTACAAATTTTTTAAGGAATTCTTCTATTTTTCGGTAATAAAGATAGTAGGAGGATTCTTTTTATATGTTCAAATATAATCACGATTGCCCTTTTGAAGCATTTATAACGAATTTAAACTCATATAATGCTGGTTCATTATTAGGCGAATGGGTAAAATTTCCTGTAAACAAAGAAACTTTAAAACATGTCTTTAATAGGATTAATGTTAAAGATATCAACGATTGGTTTATTAGCGACTATGATATATATGTCGATGATATTGATGCAAATACTTTGGGTGAATTTCCTATGATTGAAGAATTAAATTCTATTGCAAATAGATATTTGTAATATAAATTTGGCACTTAAAATGTATTGATCTAAGTGATAAATATGATATTGAACATATAATGCCGTATAGCGGCAATAATATTCAGATAATCAGAAAAGATGCTGGTATCGAATCGGAAGAAGAATTTAAAGGGATAGTAAATAAACTAGGAAACAAAATTTTACTTGAAGATAAGATAAATAGATTAATCGGAAATGAATGGTTTAGAACAAAAGTGTCTACGACTTTAAAAGATAAAACGGGTTATATTAATAGCAAATATCCAATTGCAAATTATTTGGTTTCAAAATACAAAAACAATCCAAAACCATATTGGACTAAAGATGATATCAAGGAAGCAACAGATATTGCATGTGACAGAATTGTAAACTTTATATTTGGTAATGAATAGAGCTATGATCACTGCTAGTATATTAATCTTGAATTAATTTATATTAATATGCCATGGCAATATCATCCATCAATCCGTGATGGAAGGAAAGGATTTAGGATAGGAAAGGATAGGATTAGATTAGTATTTTATTGTCTCGGATTTTCCTGCTTAGGTTTTTCCTAGATAGGTTTATCCTGTTCAGGAAAACCAAGTATAGGTTAAAAGTCTACATAATTTAACTTCATAAAAAAAGAGATGCTATTTCGAATTTAGCATCTCAGTTTTCTGTACTCGTTGCCACCTGTTTTTTAAAATTGGTGGTAAGTTGGTGGTAAGATTGCCACAAAACTCTTTAAAACCGCTATTTTACTGAACTTTTAATCACGTGGTTTCATTGTCGGGAATAAGATTACATCTCTAATAGATTCTGATTCACTGAACAACATAATCATTCTATCTATTCCATAACCTATACCACCAGCTGGAGGCATACCATATTCTAATGCTTCAATGAAGTCCATATCAATATCATTAGCTTCTTCATCACCTAATTCTTTAGCTTTTAATTGTGCTTCAAATCTTTCTAATTGATCAATTGGATCATTTAATTCTGTATAAGCATTAG